>JBHLMB010000034.1:1691-11212 GCA_048938565.1 Promethearchaeota archaeon
ATTTAAAAAAAATACTTGAAGTAATATTATAAATTGAGGGAAATAATGAAACAAAGGGGGAGCACCATACACACTCTTCAAATCTCGCTTGTATTCCTTGCTATCCTCTGCATAAATTAGACCTGCAAGGATTTTCTGATGTTTATATCGTATTGCTTTTGGCATGCCCGTAGTACCTTCCGTGAAAATGATCTCCAATGTATCCGTAAATTTTACTTCCACATCAGGATTTTGTTTATTTATTGTATTTACATCTTCGTAAAGAAGATACTTTTCAAGAGGAGCATAATCCTTGGGTGCATTTACTACAACGATTACTTTAATTTGGGGAAGGTCACTGCTAATTTCTTCGAATAAATGCAAAAATTTATGGTCAATGAAAAGAGCTTCAGAATCACTATGTTCAAAGATGAATTTCAACAAATCCCCCCTCAAAAAATAATTTACTGGAACGGATATCGCACCCGCTTTTGCAATACCTACAAAACTCCATATGAAATAAGGATTATTTTGAATCATTATTGCGATGTGCTTCTTTTTTAAGTCATAATTTTTAATGAGTTTGATAATTCCATGAGAAATTCGGTTCGAATTTTCATTTACTTCAGCATAAGAATAAACCTCTTCCTTGTATAAAATTGCTGGCATGTTTTTGTTTTCAATGGCTTTATTTTGGATTAGTTTGGGAAGTGTGGCATTTTCCATTCCATAGTTATCTATAATGTCATCAAAAAGGCGTTTTTTCCTCGCAATAACCTTGTCTTTTTCTATTTCAATGACGAGTTTGTCTTCTTTTTTAAAAGGGAATGAACTATCGCTATAAGCTCTTGTCGGGATATATATCCACGCAGAATCATAGCCCTTTTTGCCTCCCGATTTCCTTACCGAGATCTTGCTCTCGAAAGTGCGATTTTCTCTCATGAATAATATTGGGTTTATAATATTTTCTTTCTACGATCGTAAAATGGATCGTGTTATTTAAATCTTATCACGGATATTTATAATTAACAATACAAAAAACAAGTGAATGAAAAAATGAGAACTTTTGAAGAATATTACAAGGACTTGTGCACAATGAAACCTAATATTTGGATTGGAAAAGATAAAGTAGGGAGGGACGACCCCCGACTTAAAGGCGGAATTCGTATCCTTAAAGAAACTTTTGATAAAGCGCAGGATCCTGCTTTTGAGGAAATCTGTACGGCAACCTCACATATCACTGGAAAAAAAATTAACCGATTCACGCACATACATCAAAATCCAGATGATCTCATCAAAAAACAGCGGATGACAAGAGTTTTATGCCATAGAACTGGGGGATGCATCCAGAGATGCATGGGAATCGATGCTTTAAACGCAATTTCAGTAGTTACCTATGAATGCGACGAGGCGCTTGGTACATCGTACCACAAGAATTTCTTAAAATTCATGGAAATGTTTCAAGAAAAAGACTTGGCGGCCTCTTGCGCTAGCACTGACGCCAAAGGAGATAGGTCGAAACGTCCTTCGCAACAAGAAAATCCTGACGCGTACTTGAGAGTCGTCGAAACAAGAGAAGACGGCATTATCGTTAGGGGGGCAAAACAATGCATTACTAATACGCCTTATGTGGATGAGATTGTAGCCGTTCCATGTAGGATGATGATGCCAGAAGACTACGAATATGCAGTATCCTTTGCGATTCCAGCTGATTGGGAGGGAGTAAAATTACTTGCTCGACCTGCTTACTTTCATAAACCAGAGATTACCCCCGAAGAAGCAATGCCTCGGACGGCAAAGCTTGGAGATGCTGAAACATTCATCGTGTTCGACGATGTATTCATTCCTAATGATCGAATATTTTTAAACGCCCAATCAGATAAGAGACAGACGCCTTATGCTGGTTTTTTAGCTCTCATGTTTGCCCATTATCACAGGCACTCATACTGCGGTTGTAAGCCCGCCATTACTGAAGTGTTGGCTAGTGCAGCTGCGCTCGTTGCAGACTATAATGGAATTGGACATATGAACCACATAAAAGAAAAGATTTCGCACATGCTTGGTACGGCAGAGTTAGTATACGCTGCAGGAGAATCAAGTGCGCTTCATTCAGAACGATCCCCTTCTGGTACACAAATACCTGACGAAATATTAACGAACGCAGGAAGAAGACACGCAGGAGAAAACATCTACGACGAATATAAGATATTAGCTGACCTTTCAGGAGGATTAATAGCGGCATTGCCTTTCATGGACACTTTTTTCGACGACGAGGTTGGAAAATTTGCACTAAAATACATGCAAAGAAATCCTAAAGTACCTCCAGAAGACGTGTTAAAATGCTTCAAAGGAATTGAAAATTTGGGATGCTCGGATTACGGCGCATTGGCACAAGTCGCAGGACTCCATGGAGGAGGTTCGCCACAAATGGAGACCATTGCTATGGCGGGGAGATACGATATGGAGAAGCTAAAAAATATAGCAAGGTACCTTTTCGGCATCATTCCCGACTTGGAAATAGTCGAGCGTTCCATGGACCCAGTAACACCCAGGAAAATGCTCGATAAGTACAAGAAAGCAATACTTGCCCAGCAAAAGAAATGAGCTGTTAATTTTTTTTTATTTCATAATTTCAATAAAACATTTAGCTTCCAGGTTTAAAGAAATATAATATGCGTTTCACAGCAAGCATAAAATAAACGATTGAATGTCAGTAATTAAATTACCTTTTAGTAAATCTTTTTCCTTTATGTATTGATGTAATGGTGTTGCCTTTACGAATAATTCGTTGAATTTCTTATCAAATATTTGAAATATATTCTTGTTTCGGGATATATAAATTCCAATGAGTTCGTGAGTAGGGGAAAAGCTTGGTTGTATGAGCTCATCGTCTCCCATTAGGCAGAAATTACTAAAATCGTCCTGAACGACTTTAATTTCAAATTTATTCAATACGAGTTCGGCGTTTTTTAAAACTTGACACATTACTTCAAATTCCTTGCTTTTAATTAGCGAATCTAATAGCTCAGAGTTAAAAATGACCTTTACATCAATCGTGCTTTGGTTTTCTTTCACGCTCTCAACACCCTGAACGATTGTATTTTTCAGATCTTCAGGGAGGTCTGTAGGACTTATCTTGCGGGCTTTTTTTTTTATGACATTTTGGATTGCAGTAATTAAAGGATTGTCGTACTTGATACCAATAGCTAATTTGCTTGTTTTTTCAGTGAAAAATGCGTAATTTATTTGTTCAAATTGTCCAGACTCGAAATTAATGAATTCCACTGGTTCTTGGGCTTCTTTCTCGATTAGATCGTAGCTTTTAAGGAAATCATTGAGTGAATTTTCGCATAATTTTCTTTTCTCTTGAAATTGAGCCCGTAACTCTTCGATTTTGGCATTCATAATTTTTTGCCAGATAGAAGCAATGGGCGTCGCAAGCAAGACCTTCATTGGCCTATCATAGATTTGCACGAGTTCCAGTTCGCTTAACACGGAGCATATTTTATAACCTCGTTTTAAAGTCAAGTCAAATTGCTCGCAAACTTCCTTAAGGTTTTCAATCTTATTATGCTTGAGAAGGTAATAATATATTTTTTCTATACCTTTTTCAATGATATCCAATGAGGTAAACACATTTGATATTTTTATAAAATCGCTTTCTCCCATGTTGCTTTCCTCTTTATTCTTGGATTTTATCAAGGGTTAATTCTGCCAATACTTCGAACGCCTTGAATACATTCGTGTTTTCCTTGGCACTTATCTCTACGAAGGACGCGTGGTTGTTTTTCTCAGCCACCTGAATGCCTAAATCCCTTGGAACTTGACATTGACTACCTGAAAGGTCTATTTTTGCGCCAACCAGCATGATGGGTATGTTTCCTCCTTTTTTTCGAACGATAGATGTCCATTCTGGGACGTTGTCAAGAGTAACTGCCCGAGAAGTGTCATACAATAAAAACGCAGCGTTAGCACCAAGACAATAAGTTGGTAATAGGAAACGAAATCGTTCCTCCCCTCCAACATCCCATATTTGAAGCTTGATCTTTCTACCTCTGAGTTCTATCGTCTTGACATGAAAATCAACCCCAATCGTTAGCCTTTTCGGAATGGCCTTGAATTAAAACCTATTTTTCCGAGGGGTTGAATATGTTATAACAATATCTCTTGGTAAACGATGTCTTTCCTACCGATGCATCTCCTAACAACAGGATCTTGAATGTGTAATCGTAAGTCGTCATGTTTTACACCATCATGTATAAACATTTTTGCTTATAATCATAAAGGAAAAATACATATATATAATTTTTAAAAAACAAAGTAATTTTCGTTGTTTTTAATCTGATTGACTTCATACTTCTCTCGCTCGAAAGTAAATCAACAGGATCTTAATACCAAATTTTTGTATTTCAACTTAAAATTAGTTTCTTTTCGTCGAATTAATTTTAAAGCAAATAGCCTTTAAAGTACATAAAAGGAATTTATGATAAAAGCAGTGATTAAAATAGTCGAAAACAAAAAAAAATTAGTATTAAAAAACGAGGGTGAAAGCGCGAAAGAATACCTTCTTGAATTAAGCAAGAAGGATTTGAAGGAGTTATTGATCAAATCACACATGACTCACGACGGTATGTGGTTTTATCATTGTCAAAAAAAATTAGGTATCAAAGTTACAAATAAGCTAAACAGGGCAGCGATAAAATCTTTTGCCCCCATTGAAATCAAGCGAATTTTAGATGTGTTTGGCCTTCAAAAAATTGATAACATTGAATCTTTAAAAACGCTTATTAACGCTGCTTTTATAGTATTTAAAGCAGAATTCATGAAAGTTTATCATTCGTTCCCTAATGACTCATGTCTTAGAGTCGAAGTCAAGGAATGTTGGGCGTTTAATGGTATAAAGAGAATGGGAATCATTGAAGAATACGAGTGTGGCGTTTTTGACCGCATTGATGGATGGTTCAATGCTTTGGGATTAAAATATGACTGCAAACCAGTCGTGAATGGCTGCATGATGCACGAGCAAGGAAGGTGTTACAGGAACTATATCTTTATCTTCCCGTAATTTTAAATAAGATTTTGTTTCATTAGAACAAAAAATTCTAAAAATAAACCTTTTTCTGTGAAGAATTTTTCTTTTTAATTGATAAAAACATTAGAATAAAATGGTGAATGATACTATTGGAACATCATAAAAAAATTGAGAAAGAACTCAAAAAAAACGGAATTAACTTCAAAGGGATTTCAAACACGTGGCCAGGAAATTGTTTTGGGTGCTCCCCCAGAAATCAGCGAGGACTCCACCTAAAAATTAAGCTTATAGATAAGAAGGCGGTTTCTTATACGATTTTATCTGAAGATTTCTGCGGATTTGATAAAATTGCACACGGAGGGATTATTGCCACTTTGCTTGATGAAATATCAGCTTGGACCGTGCTGTCCAACCTTTCTTCTCAGGGCGTTACTTTAAACGCTCACATCAAGTTTCACAAACCCGTTTTGTTAGGCATGTTAATTAAGGTCGAAGGAGAAATCGAAAAATTTGAGGGAAAGCGTGTAATCGTTCGATCTAGCGTGCAATCGATAGATGGCACAATATTTGCAGAGGGTAAAACGCAATTCGTCATACCAGGTATTAAAACATTAGCTCAATTGGTTGGCGAAGATGAAAGCACACTAAAAGGCATGTTTGAAATATTTAACAATAGCATTCAAGAAAATACTTAATTATCTTTTATAATCATCATCTTGTTTGAATATTTTTCATTAAATTAGTGATAATAAATCTATGTTAGGTCTTCGCTCGCTCGAAATAGAGGATATAAGTTTTTATAACATTTTTTAAAAATTTTATCATTACATTCTCCTTCACTTGGGTTTAACGAATAGGTCTTGCGATATTCTAATTTGCGAGTCCACCTGAAAAAATCCTTGAAATTGAAATCTCCTCTTCCAGGAAGAGTTTTGTCAGGGAACTCGGGTGAATCAGAACCGTTGATGCCTTCGAATTCGAAATCGCTTATTCTAAAGAGAAAGAGCTGTTCTTGCACGCTCTTGAGTTGAGAGTATTGCACTCCACTTCGAACTAAGTGAAAATTATCAAGCAAGAGACCAATATTTTCTCTATCTTCTAATTCTTCAATGATTTCAAGCACATCATGGAGATTCGGAAGAGAATTATTTTTTAAACTAATATAATGGAAGCAAATATTAATCCCATCTCCATACGCCCTCTTGGAAAGTTGTTCCAACCTTTTTTTAGTTCTTCTCAAGATTCTCCATTGAGGAATGGTTTCTTGTTTTTGATTCTCCTCGAGATCCGAAGGCGTGACGATTAATAAATCCGATTCGAGTTTATAAGCTTGCTTCAACATCCTATGGAACGCAGGTAGTGTCTTTATCTTGTAATCTCTCTCGGAATTAAGAGAGAAGTCGTCTAATCCGTATACGCTTTCGACCTCAAGGCTATAAGTTTCTAAGAGTTCTTTAAGGTCCCATATCTCGAGGGGCTCCTTGATAAATTCTTCGATCTTGCTCGTGTCAAGTTCAACACCTTGAAAGCCCATAGAGCACTCAAGGAACGATTTAAATGACAGTTCTTTGCATGTTGCTTGATTGAGAGCAAGTTTGAGCATACATGTACTTTAAATATTTCACTTAATATAATTTTTCTACTTTAAAATTCAAATTCAAAGAAAAATAAATGAAAAAACACCAAAAATTAATATTCACGGAGCATTTAAATGTCATATCATTTTAATATTGTAAAGGCACTTAAAGGCACATATCAATGAGAAAAGAATTTCCGATTTTAGAATTTGATGAAAAAGACGATGCAATTATCAATCCAAGTGAAATTATTACCCCACTTGATGTCCCAGAACATTGTGTCATCACTTTTTTCAAGGAAGTTATAGACGATCTTATAAAGAAGGGGCAGGCTAAAGAAGTGGCGCGAGATAAGTCCGAGATGGGATATCACCCCATTTACGAGTTAGAATTTGAAGGAAAACGAATTTTAATGTACCTTTCAGGAGTTACCGCTCCGTTTGCTGCGGCACTATTCGAATACGTGATCCACTTGGGAAGCAAGAAATTCGTTGCCTGTGGTAGTTCGGGATTACTGGATAGAGAAATCGCAAACAAGGTTATCGTGCCAATATCAGCCATTCGAGACGAGGGGCTTTCTTATCACTATTTACCTCCAAGCAGGGAAGTTCTTGCGGATACCAAGGCAGTAAAGGCCGTTATTGATGTTTTAAAAAAATATAAAATCGATCATATAACAAGCAAGACATGGACAACAGACGGGTTATATCGAGAAACCAAGCAAAAAATAAAGATTCGGAAAGAAGAGGGATGCTCGACGGTTGAAATGGAAGCTGCAGCATTTTTTGCCGTTGCGAAATTTAGAAACGTACAAATTTCCCAAATATTATACGGAAGCGATGATATTTCGGGAGACGAATGGGATAGAATGAACTTGGGAAAGAAGATATCCTTGAGAGAAAAATTGTTCTGGTTAGCAGCAGAAGCGTGCTTAAGACTTTAGATCTTAAAAACGCATTTACAAAAAACCGTTCAATCTATTTTTTAGATTTTAATACGGGAACTCTTAAAATACAATGAATTGATCGTTCATCATAATTTCTCCAAGCAATCAGAAAATCTAAGTCCTTTTCATAAGAATTCTTTACATCCTTATCTTTTTTTCATTGGATTTTATAAAATACCTATTGCATCAATTAATACACCGAGGAAATCAAATATGTGTTGATCATAATATTTCATTATCTAAATAACTTCTAAAAAAAATATTAGGAATTTTAAATCCCGTTTTACATTTATTCTATTGTTTTTTTAAGTATCTCCTCCTAACGAGTAACACGCTGACCGATAGCACCGCAATTACTGTTATTAAGGCAATGCTCCCTAAATCGAGTCCAAAGAAACCCGGCGATCCGAAAGACTCGCTCCATTGGGGATATCCTTCTGAATTTATCCGTTGGGCGTATATATCGTTTAGATTGTTCCCATAATTTCTTGAATCGGTCCAGGAAATGACAGCACCACCATTTCCGTCGCAAACTAGCTGGGGACTATACTGCCAATCATATGCACTACAGATTGATGTACCATTGGGCACCCACTTTGCGTGCCCCGTGAAATTAATCTTTTGGGCATAAATATCCATTTCTACATCAGGTCGATCATCTACCCAAGTAATTATTGCTCCTCGAGAACCGTCGCTTGCTAGAGCAATCCCGGATTGTACTCCCAATGCTGTGCAAATTGGAACGCCATTTTCAGTCCAATTAATCGTCCCATCTGTATCGATCCGCTGGGCGTAAATGTCGTGTTGATCTTCTTGATTTCTTCGATCAGGCCATACGATGATTGCACCACCACATCCATCGCCTACTAAAGGAGATTCGGTAATCCAATTATATGGGACCACACAGATGGGGACGCCTTCAGGGATCCATTGCCAGTGTCCACTTGAATTGAGCTTCTGGGCAAACGAGTCAACATTATCACCGTTTCGACGATCGGACCAACTGACCATTACACTTCCCATTCCAGACCCATCGTTGATAATATGAGGTTTCTCACCATCTTCGTCCATAAGTGAGCAAATTGCCGTTCCATTTGGGCTCCATAGAGCGTGGCCAGTTAAATTTACTCGTTGAGCATAAACTCCATCCCCTGAAAACCTTCTGTCTTCCCAGACGATGATAGCCCCTCCCAAATCATCACTGGCAAGCTGGAAATATAATTGGATTTGCTCGTGATTGCATATGGGAACGCCATCAGTCGACCAATTTAAGTGCCCGTCCGAGGTTATTCTTTGACCGTAAATATCGATATTATACCCAGGCATGCTTGCTTCCCAGACAACGATGGCTCCACCATTGCCGTCGCTGATAATGTCGTATCTCCATTGATTTATGGTCATATTTGAGATCAATATGCCATTCTCCTGCCATTGTATGGCTCCCGAAGGATTTATCCTTTGGGTGTAAATATCAAGACCGTTACTACTCCTGTTATCGAGCCACGCGACGATGGCGCCCCCTGCACCGTCACTTACTATTTTAGGATGACTTTGTTCTTCTGAAATAGCGCAGATAGGGATTTCATTAGCACTCCAATTAATCCGCCCTTCTGAATTCACTCTTTGGCAATAAATGTCGGAATCATCGTTTCTCTCGTCTTGCCAAGCAATAATATAGCCTCCAATACCATCATTTATTATTTGAGAGGAAGATTGATATCCATTAGCACTACAAATTGGAATTCCATCATTCCCCGTGGAGGAGCTTACAGAAAGCTTATAATTCGTTCTATTCGCATCCTTCGCATTTAATATATCTCCTTCGAACGAATTAATAATATTAGGAATTGTACCAATCAATAGAAAAATACATACCATTAAAAAATAAACGATGGAGTTCGATCTTTTTTTAGACTTTTGAATTCTCATTTTTAGTATTAAATACCATTATTTTATTTCTTGTGTTTGTTTTCAAGTCTCTTGGTTC
>JBHLMB010000561.1:0-341 GCA_048938565.1 Promethearchaeota archaeon
TACAAGCGCTTTTTAGGAAAGAATTTACGCTCGTTTAAGATAATACATTATCATCAAGACGAGATGCATGTAAACACAATTATCATTGAAAATGATTGCGATCTTTACGAAATTCTCAGCTCTATTGCAGTAAAATTAGAAACATATGACAGTAAAGAGAATATAAGCCTGAAATTTTTTAAGTATAAAGAAAAAAACAGGGATGTTTTTCAATTACATCCATTATTTAATTCACTCGTGCTTTTTAACTCTAGCGAGCATTGGATGTACGACCTTGTATGTTCTCCTTTATTTAATTCGGTCGATTTATCTCGTATCATTTTTAAAAAAGTACAAAATAC
>JBHLMB010000561.1:351-2812 GCA_048938565.1 Promethearchaeota archaeon
TTTTCTGAGGCTCCTTTTTATATGAGTATCGAGATTGCAGACATTTTATTTCACATATGGATTTTCCAATCAAATATCATTTGCCTTAACCTTAAAAACGAGCAAAATATAGATTGGCTAAAACCTGTTCTATTAGAGTTTATAGAAAATGCGACTTTAGAGCACACTCTAATTTCAAACTGTCCAAGACTCTTGCTAATGAGTGAATTTTTTAAAGAAGATAAAATAACGAGCGAAAACATTCCATTAATCAAGCGCCTGCTTTTAGACGACCTTTTATATTCCCGAATTCAAATAAGATACCTAGATAAAATCGATCGGATTCTTTCAAGGCTCATTCTAGAATTTAATATTGATAAGGTATTCGTTTTTGGGTTTTTTTTCCAAAGTAGGAGTATCGTAGATTTTACAAGAAAACTGGGAAATTACCAAGATTTCGAAGAATTTGTAGATGTTATCGATTTTATTAATAGGAGGAACTTGTTAGAATGAATCAAATGCAATTCTTAAAAAATTGTTGCGAGAAATCGCGTAATTACATAAATTACTTGCGAAAGCGTAGGGAAGAAGCGTATGAATTTATTAAGTGGGCAAAGAAGACCGGTATTAAGCTTTATTGGCTAAAGAATGATACAGAAGCGATGTCGGCGTTGTGGATGGTCTTTAAAAAGAGGAAATTCTCGACCAAGCAGGAAGCAGAAATCGTAAAAAATTACAGGGAAAAAGCGCTTGAAATAGAAAAGCTCGTAGGACAATTGACGATTATATACGAGAGGGAATCCGAGCAAGTATTGGAAGAAATTACGAACTTCGAAATTCAAGGCATAGATGCTCTGAATAATTTTTCGTACAAGGATGTTGAACGGGAAGTCAAGCAGCTCTTGGAGCTCGTCCAACTCGACACTACAGCTGATAGCAAGTTAAATGCAAGGAATGATCCTTCTCTGGTTAGCGCTAAAACATCGAACGATACGGTGATCAATCGCGTAGAAAATAGCGATTGTATTGGACAACTCGATTCTTACGAATCCTCGCTTGAAGTCTCTGAAACTGAAATTGATCGCGAACTCGAGCATTGCATCGAAAGCGGGAACTTAATGGAGCTTTACGCTCTTGGAAAGGTTCAAACCATGCGCTATAAGCAGCGTCTTGACGAAATAGAAACCAAGAATATCGAAAAAGATATCACGAATAGTAGCGAAAATCCTAAAATGACGAGGAATAATGATGGGATCGTGGAAAAAAGACCCTGGCGACCGTTTATGAATCGAAAATCCAAGAGAGTTCCGTTCAATGTTGAGAAAATTATTGTCGTATTTGCATTAATTCCAAAGTATGATTATGTGCCGATTCGCATTGGTTCAAATATGATTGAACGCTTGAAAGAACTCAAGGACAATTGCAAGAACTGCGGCAATAAGACATTGGATTTGAATCAAAAAATATGCGAGTTCTGTGGTTTAGATCTATAAGCCTAAAATTTTGTATAGTTCTAAAATGAACGGAGACCTCCTGATTGAGAAATAGTTATGATTACTAATTCATTCATTTTTGAAGTCTCGAAATATTATTGTTTTTCTTATAAGGTTATTATGACATGTTGTTTTACAAACACCAGTACATATATTTGGAATGCATCGAGCTTCGTCAATATAATACATTAGTTCGTCTTTATTTGATTCTCCTTTTACTTGTTTTGCCGTAATTGCTGGACATCCTAAAACATCAATACATTCGTTACACTGAACGCAAGACTCGGAAATCGTGTAATAGGTCTCGGATGCCTGCTTTTCTGCATTTTTCAACTCTTTTTTCATCCTTCTTTTTTTCTCCAAGGCACACTCTTCTCGAATCACGATTACTTTTGTACCAGATTTGCGAAGCGTGGAGGAAAAGATCCTATTTAATTTATGGAGATCATAAGCATCCGTAATAACTAAATTTTTAATGTTTAAACTTTCAAGAAAAGAGATTAGATCAATTCCATTTTTGTCGATCCTCGATTCTGAACCATATCGTTTAATGTAATTTCTTGGAGTGGCAAGATGTTCTTGGTGTCCTGTCATTGCAGTCCAGTCGTTATTAAAAATGATTATAGTCATATCGAGGTCGTTTTTGAGAACATTCAAAAGCGGTTGAATGCCTGAATGAAAGAAGGTACTATCTCCTATAAAAGCAATGATTTTTTGCTTGGTGGGATCAATTGCGTGAACCATTCCCTGGGCAATCCCTATTCCTGCCCCCATGCAAACGACCCAATCGAGCATCTGGTATGGATAAGCTTCTGAAAGCGTATAACAACCTATATCTCCAGAGTAGATAAACTCCCACCTCTCTTTCTTTGATAATTCATTAACTACTTTTTTTAATTGATAGAAAACAGGTCTATATTGACAACCTGGACAAAAAGTGGGCTCCCTAATTGGAAGAGAAGGTACTATTTCTTTTATGGCTTCCACTT
>JBHLMB010000562.1:0-1645 GCA_048938565.1 Promethearchaeota archaeon
GATTAATCCTCTTTTTGGTCCTCCACATTCCAATTTAGTTCTTTCGAGGTTTTCTTTAAAGCTTCTATCAACGGTTTCAATTCTTTTTTATCGTAAATATTAGGAGAAGATACGCCTTTTTGAAGTTTCCAACCTAACTGAGTCCCTGCACCTAGATCTCTTTGACCGTATTTCATCAAGTTTTTCAAGTCTCGAACCCACCAATAAAACCTAAGCCATTTTTTATTGGGATTATCCTTTGCATATATGACTGCCAGGGCTTTCCACTCCCCCATCAACCATTTTATTGTAATCCCACTTACAGGCATATAAAAATTGATTGGAAAATCTCCTTGAAAAATTAAATCCAAATCCGAGGATAATCTATCGAAAATAGGCTGGTTATATCCTTCTAATATCACGATTTCCCCGCAATGAGGACATTCGTAATGGAACTTTTCCTTGTCCATTTTTTTTTGGCAATTTGGGCAAGTGCGATTTTCTAAAATCCTGTACTTGACGATATCGTACATCTTTTCTTTAAGCTTTTGTTCTTCGGATTTTTCTTCCTTTTTGCCGAATTTTCCCTGCCAATTCCAATTTTCATCAAACCCTTCGTCAATTTTCTCCAAAGCAACGATGAGATTTTTGAGAACTTCTTTTTCATAGACTTTTATCATCCCTCTATGGCCATAAAAAGATTTTGTCCACCAAGATAGCCTCACATACTTTTCAGACTTTATGTAAGCGTTTTGACAGATAAGGACTGCAAACCAACGAGTAGGTGTTTTTGTTATGGTTATTCCTTTTTCAGCAATTTCATAACTTCGATTCAAACCCCCCGCACTATCGTGAAAATATTCACCATCTTGAAATTCTCCTTGTTCAATTTTTTTCTTTTCTTCTTCCTCAGCTTTTTTATCCTTTTCTTTTACTATTTTCTTGCATTGAGGACATTGAAAGATACCCGCAACCAAGGGTTCCATTTCCACATTACACGCAGGGCATTTCATCTTAATTCGTTAAAAGAAACCTCTCAAAATCTAAATTCAATAATTTTACTTTTTTTACAGTAAGTTGTAACACATAATTATTTATATCAACAATTTCTTTTCTCAATATAATTAGGGAGTTCTGTACCTCATTAACGATATTATCTTCATTAAACGATACTTTTTCAATAAATTCTAAATAACCAAACTTTCTTTTTTTGCCCGTATAAAAATGCTTTATATCAAGAAGTTTATCGTCGATATTATCCATTTGATGTCTTAATTGTAGAATTTTTAATAATGTATTGTACCAATCCTTAAATATTTGAGCACTACGGTCTATATCCTCCCAATCGAACTTATCTGATAATTTCACCTTTTTGTCCTTAAGGTATTTTATCACATCCTTTTTTTCTGCTAACGCCTTGTTGATCTTCTTTACAATCGCCTTGCTATTTAGCTGTTTGTCGAAAATATCTAAGAACTGCTCCAACTTATTTTTTATTTCTGTAAATCTTTCATAAAACCTTTCAACAGTTACTTCAATTTTTATAGTTTGATATATGTTCCCAAATTGATCCAAGATGTAATAAAGATCGTCCGAAATAGCGTAGTCGTGCTCATCGATCTGATAAATAAAGGGATGAATCATACTAGTTTTTTCACACATCACA
>JBHLMB010000562.1:1655-2810 GCA_048938565.1 Promethearchaeota archaeon
CCGAATTGAAATCGCGTCTTAAAATTGACTTGAATTTTTTAGTGATTGTCCTAAATAATATATCTTCAGGAACTAGTATTGTATTTCCTTCAATAGTCACCGTTTCTTCTCCAAATTTTATAATAAAATCTTTTTCTTTTTGCTCGAATTCATTAACGCTTCTTACATTTTTTAATAATCCTAAATCTATAGCGATTTCAATGAATTCTTCTGACCAAAGCGATGTAATATTTTCCTTATATATATCATCGAGCATTATGATATTTTCGTAATTTTTTACTATCGTTGCGTCATTTAAATCTTGAAGAAGATCGCTTCTAATCACATATAGGAAGAGAAGGACATACCTATTATTAACATTGTCAAGGATCTTGTTAATTAAACTATTATCGTATTCCAAATCTAAATTTTTATGTTCCATACCTAAAATCTACTACCGCGATTAATTTCTTGCTGAACCAATCTCAAAAAAAGGTGAATATATTCTATTTATCATTCCTAAAAAATTTTTCTATATCTAAGCTCTAAATCCAAAATTTTTTTAGTTTTGATTTCTATGTTATTAATGATAAAGAACTAAGTAATTATGAAAATTTTCTTTTTATTTAAAACCTTTTTATAAAAGTGGGACAGTTATGGGAAGAAGAAAAAGAAAACAGCAAACTTATAAAAGAGTTAAGAAAGTACCAAAGATTTTCACTTGTCCAGAGTGTGGAGAAAAATCAGTTAAAGTAAAAGACATAAAAAAAGGCCCCATTGCTACAGTTAAATGCGGTTATTGTGGATTATCAAAAGAAGTGCTTATAAATAGCATCTCAGAACCCGTTGATGCTTTTGGTGATTTCGTTGATATTTATTATGCCGATCAGGAACTTTCACGATTGGAGAAACGCATAGTGAAACTTAAAAAAGAAAACGAATTAGGAGAGCTAGCGTTATGTTATTCAATTTTATCTGATATATGCAAGGCAAAAGCGACATTATTAATAGAAGACGAAGACAATATCAACATGGAGCAAGTAGAAGCTTGGAAAATAAAAGCAGAAAAGTATAAAAACCTTGAAAAAGACGCAATTCAAAAATTAGATGCCCATGAATTGGAGAGGGGGATAAAAACAGATGATGAGACATTATTTGCTGAACATGAAGAAACGG
>JBHLMB010000563.1:0-2803 GCA_048938565.1 Promethearchaeota archaeon
CTTTTTCTGAATAACTGTCTCACCTATATAACGAAACGAATTGGCTTTTTCAAGAATATTCCCCGCCTCACTCGCAGCAGAAATGGCATTGCGGAAATCGTTCAATGCGTCGTTTAATTCGTTTATACTTCGTCGGATTAATCCACAAAGATTTAATCCTACAACATGTCCGAACGAATCCCGTGCGTCAATACTCATAGAAAGACCTTCTTGGACAGATCGCATTGCTACCATTGGTTCTGATTCCTTATATTGAATCCTTCCAATATCATAAAGTACAAGTGATATATCGTGGATGGATCCTATTTTTCGAAAAATTGAAAGTGCTTTTTGATAGTATGTAAGAGCTATACCTAAATTACCTCGAGCTTCTTCAATTTGCCCTAAATTCATGTATAATTCAGCTTTATTTTGGTCATTATCAGACATTTCAATAATTTCGAGAGCTTTAAGCCCCACTTCCATCGCAGGTCCGATACGTTCAATTCCCTTCCAAATTTTTGTGGCCAAGGTCATTTTTATTTCTCCATCAAGTTCAGGGATTTTTAAGGTAGTATCTACGGGTTTTCCTTCTATTTTATTAATTGTTTCTGTTTTAGGTAAAATTAGAGTATTTCTTAAGAAGGCCAAGAAATTTGCTGTATTAATTTCGATTCTAAAGATGCTGTTTCCATCGCGTGAACCTACATCAACAACATCGTGAAGAAAATCCCCTGAATGTCCATAAGCCCGTTCTGAACCTCGTTTAATTTTTTGAGACTCTCTAAAAGTCCACCCGCGTCGATCCTCAATATAGTCGATGATATCGATATCTGCTCTAGGATCCGATGAGTGGGCAATCCAAATAATACATTTCTCGCTTTGAATCAATTTGAGAGTTGGGATGATATCTAAATCATCATACCCAGAATAACCAAGTATAATCAGATCGTGATTAACAAGAATGTGTTTGAGAGTGTTTAATTTCCAACTTTCTAAGATCGGTGATTCCCCTCCTTTTCCTCGAGATATTTGTCGCAATGTGGCCTGGATAGAAGAACGCGTATCTAAATCGCGAGAAACATTCATGAGTGAGCCGTGAAGCTTGTACACGGGTATTTTATTTCCTGGTTCCATCATCCAATCTTCACGAGTTATGACGGGATATATTTCATCTTTTTTCAGTCCGAGAGCAATTAGCGCATGTTCGATGAGTGAATCAAAATTGGTCGTTATAATAGGACAACCAATTTTCGCAGCTTCGGCAAGAAAAAGGTGATTAGAATTTGGAAAAGTACATTCGGAAAGTATATCAAGAACATGTAGGTCGGGATCTATGGATTCTTGGACATGCCCCATTATCTGCTCGAATCGAAGAAAATCACTCTCACTTCTCATGTTTGCTCGATCTGGATTTGTAAGCTCAAGAATCGGCTCTACTTGATCGGTCGGGAGCAATTGTTGGAGGACTTCCTTGGTGAATTGATAACCAGTAGGCAAATTACTGGGAGGATCGTGAGAAATACCCGCACCAACCAAAAAAGCTGGTTTGGAGCTTAATGAAAACAAGTCCGATAGTTTTCCCTCATAATGATGCCAAGAAATGTAATTATCTTCTGTCATTTAAATATCACCTTAACAAATCAGATAAACAATTGGATTTAGGAAAAAAATGATTAATATCTTCCCTTCATTTTACCTATAATAATGACTTTCTATATAAACATTTTTTTTCAACATTTACAATTATTTTAATTTAGATTGAAAAATCAATTAAAGTGCGATTAAATCGTGATTTATCTTAGACTATTTCATTTGTTCTAAATTCTCTTCTTTTTTCCTTTTATCCCTTTTTTGACATAGGCATTATAGGTCAACTTGAAATACAATATAAAGAAACTAATATTGGTTTTAAACATGCTATAATAAAAGCAGATTGTTTGAACAGAGTAAAAATTTTAACATTAAAACCATCGCGACCAAATATATTACTTAATAAACAAGGAAATATGCGATTTTCGTTAAAAAAATTCAAAAGCCGATAGAAAAAACGCGTGAATTTAACTCGATTTAGATCCTGATTTAAGAATTTGAGACCATCTGATAATATAGTCTATGGGCGTAATTTGTTCGCTTTTTAAATCATCCAATAATCTATTAAATTCATCGAATTGTTCCAAGTACTTTTCTCGGAATTCTTCGGATTCAATATACTTTTCAGAAAGAGCCTTGAAATTCGCCCATCGAGTTTCAAGCATTCGTTCCCCTGGTTCAAACAGGTTTACTTCGCGCTTGTACTTCTTGATATGCCCGTATAACTCATCGCAAAATTGTCGGAATTTGGCATCGTTAAACGCAAGCCCTAATTTATCTCCCATACTGTAATCTTCTCCTAAATCTATTTTATCGAGATCTTCAAAGGAAATATCTGTTCCTTTAATTGGAATGATTCCAATATCGTGAGTCTTGGCAAGTTCAAGCTCGTGCCGACATTGTTCGTCGTTCATAGATTTTTTCGTGGCAATGAAGAGCACTAAATGGCTTTCAGAAATGTCGTGTTCCCCGCTCACGCGTATCTCTCGAATCTCTTCTTGCCTTTTTAATTTTTCCTTGAGATCATTCACTCGATATTTTGTCTCATCGCCCTTAGAATTGCTAATAAATGCAATAATGGGTGCTCTTTGCCTGCATAATTCTAACACCCTTGGGGTAGTGTCCTCCTCAATTCCTTTCCACGCACCCTTCCACCGGTTGTCTCTCAATTCAAGGCGTTCTAATTTTTTTAAACGCCAAAAGGAATCCGGGAGAGTCGTTAACTTATTGT
>JBHLMB010000564.1:0-2786 GCA_048938565.1 Promethearchaeota archaeon
CTAACGATCACGCTACTAACACCAATTATGCAATTTTTTCCAATCGTTATGAATTCTGAGGATATCCAGCAGTTATCACAGATGCAATTCTTTCCTATTTTCACTCCAAAAAATCTGAGGTTGAATCGATGTTTCAACCAAGGAAAAGGATTGGATGCCATTATGTAAAGAGGCCATTTTTTCACGAGATTTCTAATATTCCAAAATAAATAATTCCTATCTTTAGGATTGCGTTTAAATTCTCCTTCTTTAGGTTTAAAAATAATTCTAATAAGAATTAATAATAGACTGGACACTAGTGATGCACTAAATTGCAATATATATATTAATAACACGATATTAAGTGGGAACAATAAGAAAAACAGCCATGTAAATTCTTTATTAAAGAGAATTATAAAATAAGTGTATTCATAGATACTACACGGAATAAAACTGAAAAGAATGATGAGAATATATATCAAAATATATTTATTCCTAATTCTTTCGTCAATAGGTACGGGCGATTCTCCTTTTAAGCTAACGGGTTGATACATTTTACATTCTAATTTTTCAATAATTTAGTTCAAGTATTTTTGAATTTCTTTCTCGTGCTTTCTACAGATTTAATGCTAAGCTTTGTTTTTGCAGGTTTACCCACATGAATGAGGTTCCCTTCTAAAACTTGGCCTATTTCGGTGTAGCTATTAGCACCTAATATAGCATTATCTTCCATGATTGTTCCTGGAAACAAAATTGTATGTGGGCCTACAATACAATTCTTTCCAATTTTCACTTTTTGGATGATAATTCTATCGTGATAAATGAGGTGTGAAAAAATACAAATATGGAATGAAGTCATAGTTTGGTTTCCAATCTCTACGAAAGAAGGGTCAATATACCCCTCATATGCCACTACCGCCCTTCCAATACGAACTCCAAATAAACGATAGACTGCAATATCCAACCATGGTAAAGGAAGAGCTCGTACTATCCAAATTGGAAAATAGGCCGTCCAAAACCTCCTATGAGCATACTTCCAATCCTTACTTCCTTTTTTAAAAGTTCCCTCTTGAGGAGGATATAACTTATTTAATATTTTATACATCAAACCAGAAAATAATATAGTCGAGAATGAAAACAAATATATATTTCCATAAATATTAAGGGGCAATAAAAGCCATTCCCACCAATACGCATTGCGATCAAATGAATAGAAAGTTTGCCCTGTAAGGAGGACATAAATATGGTTGTAGAACCATAAATTTATAACAATAATAATCAATCCACCAAATAACAATTGCACTAAGATAACGAAAGAAAAAGTTACTTTATACACTCCTGATGTGGACATGTATTCAAGATGCTCTCCCTTTTCTTTTTGTTCCATTGTGTTAACCTCAATGATCGTGAACACTAGTAGTCTTTTTATAGTGGTTATTTTTAAAAAACCTAAATATAAAAGAACATTTTATAATATATCATATAATCAACAAAATAAAAAAAATATTCATTAGTTTTAAATAAAAGATCAAGAACTAACTAATTTTTGGTGATATGAATGTCGATTGATTGGTCAAAAGCAGCTGGCCGTCCAGATAAAAAAATTTCGGTTGAAGGGAAATTTTTACTGGATTTAAGAGCAAAAGTTAACGATTTAGAGAAACAATTGTCTGAATTAAAAAAGAAATTAATGGAAACTGAAGTTAAACTTTCATCGACTCAGGAAGATCTAACACAAACAAAGAGTTCTCTTGAAAGTGAAAAATCTGAACACGAACAAACTAAAAGGAAATTAAGCGATGCAACCGCAAAAGAAGGAGAACAAAACATAGAAATTGAATCGTTAAATTCTCAAATTAACAACCTTAAATCGGACCTGGACGCTGCAAACGCTAAAATCGGAGAACTTGAAGAAACTATTAAATCAAAGGAAGAAAATATAGCAAAGGCAGATCAGACCGCTTCAGAACTTAATTCTACCCTTGAAAAGGTTAATAATAAAATATCAGACCTTGAAAAATCCTTAGCTTTAAAAGATGAAGAAATTAATTCGCTAAAAACAGATCTTCAAACTAAGGAAAGTGAACTGCAAGCTAAAGACACTCAGGTCAAAGAATTACAATCCCAAGTTGATAGCTTAAACAGTCAAATTACTTTGGAAAAAGAAGAAAAATCCGCATTATCCGCTCAGATTGTAGATTTAAACACCCAAATTGAGAGCTTGACTACTAATTTATCTGAAAAAGAATTATTCATCGATGAACAGGCAAGAAAAATGGAAGACCTTGAATCGGAATTAAGCGAATTAAGACCTCCCGAAATAGGTACTGGAGGATTTTTCACTGAAGAGCGGGTTACCTGCCCAATGTGTGGGGCGGTAGGTGGAGACATACGAGTCGAAGAAGACAAGTCGAAAGTCTTGAGTTACGTGGGGCATATACCAATGTATGCTAAAAAACATGTATGTAAAAAATGTGGATACGATTTTTAATTGCTTTTTTCCCTTCTTTTTTAATAACAAACGAAATTCAAGGTTATTTGTATTTTATACCACAACAATCACAAAAAATATCTAAATTATCAATATAATTGAGCATCGAATCTCGCCATTTATTAACTAGAGTTTTTAAATGTGTTTTTATTACTTCAATATTTTTGGCGTTATATACATATACATATCCTTTTTTTCCTGTATTCTCCAATCCTTTATCTAGTGTAAAGTCTTTCATTGATATCGACTTTCGCTCAATAATGTTTAAGCTTGATAATGTTTGAAGAGCTCTCTGAATAGAGCTCCTATCTAATTT
>JBHLMB010000565.1:0-2785 GCA_048938565.1 Promethearchaeota archaeon
TGAATAAACTTTATATTATCGTAGGATAAAGTACAAAAAATCGACGATAGTGTAAATATCATATTAATTTTAAATGTTTTACTTTTGACAGGTTCAGAAAATCGAAAATTATCTAAAAAGGTATTAGAATGGAAATAACCGAATCATCAGGAATATTGGAACTAGAACTTAAAAACAAAAACGATAATGTTGTTACGGTAATTGAGGATGATGCATTAATCGAAGAAATTGCCAAAGCCCTTTCAAGCAAGACGCGACGTCAGATTCTTAACTTCATCCGTGATGAACCAAAAGATGTAAGCGCAATAGCAAATGCTCTTGAGATGACAGAGGCTAATATCTCAGCCCAGATAAAAAAGTTAGAAAATTCTTCGCTGATTACTTGCGATTATAGTTCAGGTCTCCACGGTGTAAGAAAGATTAGCAAGTTAAAGCACGATGCAATTCTTCTAAAATTATAAAACCGTAAACATTCTCGTAAAATAGCTAAAATCCAGATGATGATCTATCTATTTTAATTAATCTTGCGACAAATTTCTTATTCTTTACAAATTCATTTTTCAAAAGTTTACCAGATTACCTTAAATAGGAAAATGAATGTTTTAACATAATTGAATATAATATTTACAACAAATGATTAGAATGGGTTTATATAAAAAAGAGTATTTTGTAAAAGATCTGGTTATAGACGATGAATATGGAACCATCGAATCAGAAGCAACAATCGAAGATGCAGCAAAAGAAATGAAAAAAATAGGCATACCTGACTTGGTCGTTTTAGATAAAGAAACAAAAAAAGTTCTTGGCGTGATTGCTGATTTTGATATCGTTCAAAACGTGGTTGCTGAAGGAGAAGATCCAAAAACAACAAATGTCAAATCGAAAATGTATGTTATTACACCTGTTGGATTAGATACACCTGTTACTGATGTATTCACTCAATTACGCGAATTAGGCGTGGCAGTGGTACCAGTAGTCGAAAAAGAAAAGCTTCTAGGCGTATGTACAATTCATGACTGCTGGGGATACATACCAGATGAAATACCAGACGAAATTGGATTAATACCTGTAGAAAACACTAAAGTCGTGGAATTTTGGTTTTCTAGCATCTGTGCAATAATCGCATTTGTTTTTGGAATGATATTACCCATTGCTGGTGTCTATGGATTTTATTCTTTAAATCATATCGATTTGATGAATCTGTTAGGTACTGTTGGTTTAAGTGCAGGAGACTATACTTTTTACTTTTTCGATGTGAGAGGGTTGGACATGATGATTTCATACTTCAGTTTTAATCCCAATATTGCTCCCATATGGATCACAATTGCCATATTAAATATCTTTGTAATAATTTTTGGTTTAATTGCGTTATTCTCGCTTATCTTTACTGCCTTTTTAGATACAAAAAAACCAAAAACAGGGAGGATTGTGAGATATGTAATTCCAATGGTTCCCATCTTTTTAATGATTGGACAATGGATATTATATACCGTTGCATTTACTAGTACGCCTCTTTCTATCAGTCCAAAAATTGATATTGCAGGATTGTCATTATCCATATTTTCGATGATATTATTCTTATTGGCTATTTTTAGGGATTACATATTCGTTCAAAAAATAGAGGGAAATCATAAGACAAGAGGTGGATAAAATTGCCTAGAGGTGGAGGAGGCGGGTTTAGAGTTGGTGGTGGTGGATTCCGGGGAGGTGGATTTAGAGGAGGAGGAAGCTTTGGAGGAGGGTATAGCCGGGGATATAGATCTAGTAGTAGACCTTTCGGTAGAACAGGAGCAACAAGAACCGTATCAGGATCGCGTCGAGGTACTTATTCACATAGATACTACAGACCTCATCGCAGGTATTATCGGTACAGGCCTTGGTATTCGAGATGGTGGTATTCTCCTTATTGGAGCGGATATTGGTATCGTCCGTGGTATTATTCTCCCGCTTATGTTGGTGGCGGAATAGCGATAGCGATTCTTTCAGCATTGGTGATACTGCCCTTTAGCGATGCTGACGAGAATGGAAATGTAAATTATCGTTCTACCGAATTATTATATTACAACGAGTATTGGTACGAATATGAAAGCATCAATGCGGGAGGAAATATAAGATTTGACATACAATCTTCAAGTGCTACTCTGAGCTTTGCAATATCTGATCAACCATTTAGCTCTTTTCTCACACCGAGCAAGTTAGGGAATTATTCTGAAAATAACATGGCTCTCTATCCGTATTGGTACGAATATTACCAGATATATCTGAACAGTGGATCTTCGATTTCGTACGATTTTAATGCTAGCGGAGAAGTTGATTTCTATGTTTTTAATGGTCAAGAATTTCATAATTGGGACTGGGGATATTCCTACTATTCGTTCGAAGAATTACAAAATACTTTAAGCGGATCGGGAACCGTTAATATAATGGCTTCTGACGATTATTACTTAGTATGGTATAACGATGGGACGACATCAAGCACCCATGAGGTAAATTTTACAATAGAATATACAGCTACTGATGTGTACGACTTATCTTCTGCCTATCATTACGAAGAAGTCGATCCATACTCGCCCCTTTCGAATACTACTCAAGTTCCATCATCCGGTACATGGTATTTTTACATCTATTTCGATCCAATGATTTCTCCCGAAGAATCGACATGGATTACTTTTGATGTAACTTACGAAACGGGAATAACAGCAGCAGATAGGTGGATTAGTGCCAGTCCAATTTTAATCCTGATTATAGTAATAGTCGCAATTGTTATAGTTGCGGCGGTTGTTGC
>JBHLMB010000035.1:0-11076 GCA_048938565.1 Promethearchaeota archaeon
CCATATATTCTTAGTTTCGTCGGATACATAAAGAGAGATGCGTTCCTTATCCCTGTTATATACTTTTTCCCCCCTTTTCCATTTTTTAAAACCTTCCGCAACAACTCCATTCCGGCTGTAATATTTTCCTGTTGTGTTCTCGTATTGCAAAGCATCATCCCATTCATCGTAAATATAAACAAGATCTTTCGTATAATCTACTTTAAAACCTTTTTGAGCCAAATAATTTTCAAACTTATCGACTAATGCTGGTAAATCATCAAAAGTTCTGTATATAGAGACCAGCGAACTGTCGAATATTTCCATAAGAGATTTTCTTTCAATGGAAATACTATCTTTATTTCTCTTTAGCATTAAAGACATTAACTTTCGTAAGTTTTTTGCCATTATTTTTCGTTCCAAATTACATCTTATCCGTGATATAATCGTTCATTTGAGTCTTGAATTTCTATTTTTTAAATCTTATAAAAATAATTTCAACAGCAATAATAAACCAATTTTGATTTTTAAAATTACACAAATGAAAAAAGAGAAAATTCAGTTATAGATGTTTAGGAATTTACATTGTTTGAAAAACGACTTCGAAATCAGAAAAATCAAATGGCTTCAGTATGTATCCATTGGCTTGCGTTTCTTGAAGCTTTTTCTTTACTTCAGAACCAGGAATTGCGGTTAGCAGAAAAATTGGTACCTTTTCAAGCCTTTTTTCAGATTTTATCATCTTGCACAAGTCGTATCCCGAAAGGTCTGGAAGTATTATGTCGAGAAGTATGACTTTTGGAGTAACAGAGCGTAATTCTTCAATTCCTTTTGTCCCGCTTATCACGCCCTTGCACTTGTACCCCTTTCCCTTGAAATAACTGGTAAGTAACTTGATTGTTGCAATATCGTCTTCTATTAACAAGATATCGATTGATTCGTGTTCGCCCTTGATGTTATCTAATATGTTTATTATTTTGTTTTCAAGAAGAAGGCTTTGTTCAAAAATGTTCTTGATTGTGGCGTAAATTTCATCGTTAAGCTCGTCTCTATGAGTTTCCATTAATAATTGGCTAAAACCCTTGATGGAAGTTAATGGTTCTTTTAATGCGTGAGATATTGTTGATAAAGAATCAGCGTCTAATTGCGAAAAGTCTTTTGCACTTAATTTAGAGTTCTTTTTGATAAAATATTTGACACTTTCCCTGATAAGCTTTGAAATTGTTGAATAATTCTGTTTCTTGATGAATTCTTGCCATTCAACCTTCGTATCCTCAGACACATAAAGAGAGATGCGTTCCTTGTCCCTGTCGTATATTTTTTCTCCCTTTGCCCATTTTTTAAAGGCCTCAGTCACGGAACCTCGCCAAACAGCATACTTTCCCGTCTCCTCTTCGTATCGTTTCATCTCTTCCGTCTTTTCAACTTCAGGTCCTTCCTCTCTATCTTCACCATCTATCATTGCGTTTTTCATCTTTAGTTTATTAACCCTTCACGAATTTCGAGATCTTCTAGCAGCTTTTCGGATAGTAATAATATAACATACAATTTAATTTTTTTTTTTTTTCCTACGATTAAAGTATTTATTTAGATTTTATAAAAATTATTATTTATTATCAAGGTGATATATTTTTGTGTTGATATTTATCTCATTAAAAAAAAAAAGCAAAACAATGTAAAATCTAATCGCTAAAATGTTCAAAACATTTAATTAGTTTTAATGATGTGATTCTAATCGGTTAATTATTACCTTTTAGGATATTTAATACAACATCAAATTCTGAAAAATTGAATGGTTTTAAGATATATCCATCAGCTCCCGTTTCAACCATTTTTTTTTCTACATCATTTCCCGAAATTGCCGTTAAGAAATATACGGGGATATTCTTATATTCGTTGTCAGACTTGAGCGTTTTACAAATATCATATCCCGATAAGTCCGGTAATATGATATCAAGTAAGATCAGTTTAGGTGTTGCTGTCTTTAGTTCTTCAATACCTTTTGAACCGCTAGCTACGCCCTTGCATAAATACCCCTTTCCTTCGAAATAACTCGTGATCAGCCTAATAGTTGCAAGATCGTCTTCTATAAGCAACACATCATATTCAGGAGTTTGAACTTGAATATCGTCCAAAAAACTAATTATTTTGTTTTCAAGCAGGATACTTTGTTCAAAGATGTTTTTAATGGTAGATAATATATTGTCACTTAAATCAGACTTATAATTTTCAATTAACAATTGCGAATATCCTTTGATCGATGTAAGTGGTTCCTTCAATGCGTGAGATATGCTAGCAATTGCGTCAGTGTTCAGCTTATTAATATTTTCTGAGATATCAGATTTATGAGATATAAAAGATTCAACGCTATCCCGGATTAGTTTTGAAAAGGTTGAATAATTACTTTCCTTGATAAAATCTTGCCACATATTCTTAGTTTCGTCAGATACATAAAGAGAGATGCGTTCTTTATCCCTGTTATATACTTTTTCTCCTTTTTTCCATTTTTTGAATCCTTCAGTTACGACACCTCTCCATATCGCGTATTTACCTGTTTCTTTTTCATATCGTTTCATTTCTTCCGTTTTTTCATTCTTTTCAGGTTCATCATTCTCATTTCTCTCCCTTTCTTCATCTCGTATTTCGCTGTTCTTTACCATTGCAACAATATCCTCCAATGAAACTAATCAACGCTAATATTTAGGCCGAAATATTATTCTATTACAAATTAAATCCTAATTATTAATCAAGCATAACTAGCATTTCATTTATAAAATGATTACACAGAAATGTTAACAAAACCATTATAATAGAAGTTTAATTTAAATTTATTCTAATGAAAAAATGGAACGAATTGAAAAAATCTCATAATATTAAGTCTAAATTTATAAGGAAAGATAGAAATATTGATATTGGATTCTTTAACAAAAATGTAATATTATCACTTTTTTTGGTAAAAAATGTTCGTGCGGATAGCACGAACTAAAAATTCTTTTCTTCGTCTATGGCAGCTCTAATCATTAGGAACTGTATTTTTGGGTATTTTTATGAAACCATTATTATCCAAAATTTGTAAACAACTAGTAGGCGTCTAAATAGAAAGGTTTATAAGTGATCGTTTTTACGAAATATAAAGTTAACTTTTGTACTCCCAAAATTTTTTAATTAAACAGTTAATTAAGTAAAAGTACACACAAAAACATTTAAATATTAAATAGGAATATATTTTACTATCGAATTAATAATTTTTTGTTGTAAAAAAAGGGATTTTTGTAGTAATAGAAAATGAGTTTGTTGTAAAAAAAGGCTTTTACTCAAAAAATTGTTCGATTTACAGAAAATGTTATTTGTGTAATAGGGTGTAGGGGAGAAAAAATGGTTGTAGAATTGGGAGTTTTTACAAGTCTTTGTCCTGAGTGTGGTGGTGATACAATCTCTATTCAGGAGAGAGGCGAAACGGTATGCAAGCACTGCGGACTTGTTGTAGGGGAGAAAGGATTGGATATATCTCATAGCGGAATTAGAGCATACACCAAACAAGAAAAAGATAAGAAAGAGAGAACTGGATGCCCGATATCCATATTAATGCCTGATATTGGATTAAGTACGATAATTGATAGAGCGAAAATTAAGAATCCCGATTTAAGGCGCGCTGCGAAATGGAATACCCATTTAACATGGGAAAAGCGGAATATGTTAATTGCCATTACTGAGCTTAAACGCATAGGTGGTAATTTGAATTTTCCAGAAAGAGTGAAAAAGGCAGCTATTCGTCTATATAAAGAAGTTTTCAAGCGAAAACTCTTACGAGGTCGATCAATAAATGGAATGGTTGCTGCGTGTTCTTATTTTGTATGTAAGGAAGAAAAAGTACCAATAACACTCCAAGAAATATTAGACGAAGCTTCCATAAACGCCAACATCGTAAAAAAATGTTATAAGATTTTGGTGAGAGAATTGAATTTAAAGTCTCAACATGTGGATCCTGTTTCCCTCATTCCGAGATATTGCGCAGATTTAGGTTTAGATATCGAAGTTGAGAAAGAAGCAATTAAAATCCTAAAAAATTTTATTGATAAGACTTCAATATGTGGAAAAGATCCTAAAGGCCTGTGCGCAGGAGCAATATACTTAGTAGCGAAGCTTAAAAACAAGAAAGTTAGCCAAAAAGAAATATCTCATATAATCAGCGTCACGGAAGTTACCTTGAGGTCGAGATACAAGGATCTTTTGAGGAATATCAGTTTTTCTTTTTAATTAATTTCTTTTCATTCTTTTTTTAAGTAAATGGTTTAAAATAAGAACTTTATGATAATTGGCTATAATATAAAATCTTAGAACGCTAAATTTAACCACGAGTATCATATTAAATGTAAAGGAAAGAGAACAAAAAACAAATATTTAATTTTGGTGTCCAGTTCTTCGAGCAGCTATTTGCCCAATTTTTCTTCCAGGAGGCGCGTTTCTATTGGTAGTTGTTGACTTATGTGGAGATTGTTTCGCGCCACCACCGTATGGATGTGATGCTGCATTCATTGTAACACCCCTTACTATTGGCCATTTCTTTGCCTTGGATCGAATGTAATAATGCTTATTACCTGCTTTCAGGAAGGGTTTATCCGTCCTTCCTCCTCCTGCTACAGTTCCGATGGTGCAAAGACATTTGTTATCGAACCATTTTGTTTTTTTTGAACGAAATAAGATTTCGACTTTATTTTTAGTTTTATTTTTTATAACGGCCGCAACACCAGAAGCTCGTGCAAATTTCCCTCCGTCTTGTGGTGTTCCTTCTATATTAAAAACTAGCGTTCCTAAAGGAATTTTTTTTAGCGGTAAGACATTTCCAACAGCAACTTCTTGTCCATAACCTGTCTTGTGTTGTACGAATTCTTGTCCTTCGTATACTCCTTCTGGAGGGAGCCACAGATCTTTAGAGCTATCATTTTCGTACTTTATTCTCGCTATAGGAGCCCCTCTTCCAGGTGAATGAATTAGTTCTATTATCTTGAATTTAAATTCTTTTTCTTTTTTAGTAAAAGGTCGGTATTTTACTTCCCCGACATGTCTGTGGCTTGGAGATCTAGCCCATAAATTGCCACGACCTTTTCGTTGTACAAGTATTCTTTTTCCCATTTTCGTTCACAATTACTCAAATAATATATTGTGAAATTAATGAATCCTTAAATTTTTTGCGAAAATTCTTAAGTATCACTTGAAATGAGAACAAATAGGGTAGTTTATAATCATCAAATAAAACAATAACTAGAAAGAAAAATGGCTCCAGACTAATCGAGGGATAAAAGAAGAATGATGAGTAATAGAGGAAAAAGGAACGAGCTATATGTTTTTAACGAAAAAGATTCTGCCTATAAAGTCATAAAGTCCATAATGTTAGATTTTTTCATCACCGGCTTTCAATCTTCTAATTACATCATGAATGGTCAATTCAGTCCTGAATCAGAAGAAGAAAGTGATTTTGTTCTCCAATCGTTAAAAAATGATTTTGAGGATTATTTCGCTGAAAAATTAAATACAATTATTCAAGAAATAACCACGCGAGCAGAACATATAGCAAAATTAGATTTGAAGAAAATATATTACAAGAAAATACAAGAAGTCTATACCTTAAAAAAAATTAATAAGGGAAAATCCAGTGAAAAAATCTTGACAATTTGCCCTAAATGCCAAAAAAAAATTAAAACTATTGACTTTGATATGTCTAATATTACGAGGTTTCCTTTTTCTTATGTTAATGTGCATGCTTACGGGGAATGTCAAAGGCATGGATTGCTCATGTATATTGATGCTCAAGGACGATGTCGAGGAAAGGGTAATATTGATTTTTATATTGAAGAAGATGATTAAAGCTTCTTTTCCTTGAGGAGAGTATTGATATCATAGTTAAAAGCAATTGGAATTTCTCGTTCAATAAATTCATTGGCAATATTTGTAAGAAATAATTTTTTTGCATCGTTGATATTATTTTCTTGACCTAAAACCCATCCAAGCTTGACATATGCCGTTTCAGGTAATAGATTTTTTCCAGGAATCACACCAAGATCGATTAATTCCCTTCCAGTAGAATACACATTCATTCCCGTAAACCCATGTAAGGTTTGAACTGTCATAACCACGATAATACCTAGTTCAATTGCCTTTTTTATTGATTCATATAATTCGGTATTCATATGCCCTAAACCAGTACCCGCTATGACAATACCTTTATATCCCTTATCAATGTAAAATTCCACGATCTCGTTGTTCATTCCAGGATATGTGTATATTAATGCAATTTTTTTCTCAAAATCCGTTAAAGAAGTAGTTTTCGAATTCGATCTCTTGTTGTAAGCTTTTTTAAACATTTTTATTTTTCTATCCTTGACCATTCCTAGAGGAATATCGTCTACTGTTCTAAATGTATGCCTTACCGAAGAATGCATTTTTCTCACATGAGGTCCACGATGAATAAGGGTAAAATCATGCTCTGTAGAACCTAGCATTGACACTACAACTTCTGCGATATCTGAGCTCGCCACAATAGCAGCATTAATTAAATTTAATGCAGCATCCGAAGAAGGTCGATCTGAGCTTCTTTGACTTCCAACCATAACCACGGGAATCGAAAGATCTTTAAGCATAAAGGATAATGCCGCACTAGTAAAACCCATAGTATCCGTGCCGTGTCCAATTACTATTCCATCCTTCCCGGAGTTCGCTGCTTTTTCTATTTTAACGGCCATTTGCTGCCAATACTCGGGTTTCATGTTTTCTGATAATATTTCAAAAACGATTTCTGTATCCAAATTGCAGATTTCTGCAAGTTCAGGTACAGAACTAAATAATTCTCCTGGAGTAAACGATGGAATAACGGCACCGGTGGTATAATCTAATCGAGAAGCGACTGTTCCCCCCGTACCTAACAATGTGATATTCGGAAGTTTTTTGTTTATTGGAAACATTTTCTCAGGAATCTTGTATGTGGCTTTTTTATTACCAATTCTTTTTATATTTGTTATATTAGAAACTCCTATACCAACATTGTAATTGTTTTCCAGCTTGATCTCGATGAAATCAGAATGAGCATATTCGCTTCTAGGAAGTAAAACACCCTCGAAACCTCCTTGCGTGGATTTAATTTGAAGTATGTCCCATATATCAATTTTATTCTTTACTAATAGTTCTCTTGCCTTTCCCTTGTATCCTTTTAATTTTTCTTCCATTTATAAACCCAACTCCTTCATCTTGTTTTGAAGCTGTTTCTTTAACTTCTCTGAGATAATTTTACCATCAATTTTATTTCTAAACTCCTTCATTATTGGCCCCATTAATGGTCCAATTGCACCCATTTTTCTTTGCTTGATTAACTCCTCGTTATTTTCTATTTCATATCTTATTTTTTCCTCTATTTCTTCGTCTGATGGAATTTCAATATTTAATTTTTCTTTTATTTCTCTTATCGATAGTTCGGGATTGTCTGATTTGGCGATCATCATTTCTTCTACAGCCTCGTTGCTGATTTCTCCTTTTTTCAGGAGCTTAAAAATATCAATAAAATCATCATCATTAATATTTTCAACATACTTTCCATCTCTTCTAAGAGCCGTAGTGGTCTGAAGTAAAGTGGAAACAATTTTAGTAGGATTATCGGGAAAAATATTAATTAATTTCTGGAATAGATCTATCTTTCCGGTGAAAATTAAGTCCTTTATCATATTTTCCCCTTGACAGTACTTTTGTGAATATTCCTTAATAACATCCCAAGGATATGGAGGAAGGGCTTTTTGGATCGCTTGTATTTCTTTAGCTTCGTTTAATATGGCTTGAGAATCTGTATCGGGATATAATCGTGCCCCTCCGTGTAATTCTCTCAAGAATTCCGTCTTTCCGTCTTCAAAAGCCCTTCGCGTCTCTGGAGGAACGCCATCATAAGCCCTCTTTACTCTTTCCATAACGATTTCTATTGCCTTTTCAGCATTCTCCTTTTCACCTAACACAAGGACGAAACAATCGTTCTCTTGTGATGTTAATGATTTCTTTAATATTCCAATATCGATGTCAGAAAATTTGTATTTTTTTAAATCTTCGTCGGAGTGTATGATGCCTTTTAAACCAGATATAGACTTGACTTTACTACTTACTTCCGTACCAAATCTATAATTTTCCGTTAATTCTTTCCCAAAGATACCTTTAAAACCTGTTATATTCACACCATATAGCTTCTTACCACTTTTAAGTCCTTTAGATATAAAATTGGATTTAGTCTTAGACATTTTACGAGACAAGTCAATGGGTTTGGAAGCAAGATTTGATATATTTAGGTTTTTCTTGGATAACTCTTCTTTTATTTTGATAAGTCCTTGTTGTCGTTCTATCTCCTTATTAATGAGGAGAGGAATCCAATCTAATTTTTGAACGCCCTTAATTTCAATCCGGGTTCCACCTACTATGCTTACATTCACATCTTGTCTAATAGAGCCAAGGACTTTTTTTACTTTTGTTGACCACAATAACAAACCCAATCTCTCAGCAGATTCTCGACATTCTTTCGGATCGGTAATATCGGGTTTCGTAGTAATTTCCACTAATGGAATCCCCAACCTGTCCAAGCGGTAATAATTAGTGGAAGCTTCTGTTTTTATCTTTCTAGCAGCATCTTCTTCCAAACAGACGATGTCAATACCAATTGTTTTACCATTTTCTAGTGTAATATAGCCGTCTTTTGCCAAGATCATTGTTCTCTGGAAACCACATGGAACACTTCCATCCAAGTAATTTTTTCTACATACATGCATTTCCTCAATGATATTTGAATTGAGGAGAAGAGCAATTTCTAAAGCAATTCTTCTCGCCTCATTGCTACACGAAAATGGAGGTGTTTCATCCAATTCGTATGTGCAAATAAGGTCATTGTAGCATTCGTAAACGATGCCCATTCCTTTTTTATATTCAGTAAGCATTGCCTCATCATAATCCCCCATCTCTCCTAAGACAGGCCTCATCGTGCGCTTTACAGTAAAATCAGGTTCTTTAGAACCTTGAAGCTCATTCGGACACCTACAAAATAACTTCGTCTTTGAATCAAGTTGTTGATGAATTTCAAGGCCACATTTAAGTCCGATCTTTTGATAATCAAGTTGTGCCATTCTAACACGCTCCCATAAATAGAATTAAAAAGATAATAGATTAATTTAAAATTTTGATTCTTCCTTTTTGAATATCAAAACACCAATTGTCTTTACATTCTTTTGAACAAAAGACATGAGTGGTTACTTTTTGACAAATATTTATATGGCGAACTCTTGTCCGTGACATTGTTCGCCCACATTTTTCACAAATCATACATAACACTTTTTTTAAACTAATGTAAAATACAATATAAAATCCGTTTTTAACCTTACTCTTTATAGTGATGAATTATACTTAGGTTAATTTATAGTTACTTATTTACAATATTTTTGTCATATATGGTCCTTCTAACTCATAATTCTGTTCGTAAAACCAACCTCTTACGCCAATTCCGCTAATTACAGCAATTTTTTTTGAGTCAAATACTTCTTTAGATAATTTTTCTGCATTTTCCATTAATAACTTTCCATAACCCCTATGTTGTATTTGTGTCAATCGATTCGCTTTTGCGTCTTTAGGAACTAGTTCTCCTACAACTTTTATTTCTCTTACGATTGAGGTTTTGTTATCGTTTATTTCAGGCCTATGCGCAAGTTCTGACGGTTTTCTAAGCCTTAAATAACCAAGTAAATATCCTTGCTTTTTATTTTCGTAGGATAAAAATATTTCTTCTCCTAGGGAGGCCTTATAATCTTGTCTATACAATTTAACATCGTCAAAATTTGCATCGGTGAATTTGAACTTCCGATTTCCAACACCATATTCCCTACATCTAATGCAATTACACTTTTTTCCACTTTTTTTTAATTCATGTAGCACGAGCTGCCGTAAATTACTGTTTTTACAACCCGCTTCTATTAATGTTGCGGGGATGTCTCTCATTATTCTGTGCACTCGTACATACGGAGGAATAAATTGCTTCACATTAGCTAATAATTTTACAAGTTTCTCCACGGAGTAAGGAATATATTCTTGATTTTTCCACATATCCCATAAACGAGTTCCTTTTATCACTAGACAAGGATATATTTTTAACATGTCAGGACGATAATCAGGATTAGTAAATAATGAATTAAAGCTTTCGATGTCTCTGGAATAACTTGAACCAGGAAGGTTTGGCATCATATGAAGGTTAACTTTAAGTCCAGCGTCTTTAGCTATTCTTATTGCTTCAATGCTATCAAGACTCGTATGTCCTCTCTGTACTAACTCATAAATATCATCAAATATCGTTTGAACGCCAATTTCAACCCTTGTTGTTCCATAATCCAACATCTGGTCGACATGATCTTCCTTACAATAGTCAGGTCTTGTCTCAACAGTAATCCCAACAATTCTTCGCTTTGATTTTTCGGCTAGATTTTTAGCGATTTTCAGAGATTTTACTCTATTTTCGATTATTCCTTCTAAGGCCCCCTTAACGAATTGTTTTTGATAATTGAGATCTGCAGAAAGAAATGTTCCACCCATGAGAATAAGTTCAACTTTATCAACACTATGACCAATAGCTTCTAGATCGTTTATGCGATTTTGGACTTGTTTATATGGATCATAATTGCAATAAATAGAGCGCATTGCGGCAGGTTCCTTTCCAGTATATGATTGAGCAACATTTTCTTCAGGTTGAGAATCTTTTCCAGGACAAAAAATGCAATTTCCAGGACAGGGAAGAGGTTTTGTCATAATAGCAATTACGCTTACTCCCGATAAGGTTCTTGTCCTCTTTCTCTTGAGAATAGGAGTTAGAAGTTGTCTTTCTTCTTTTGCTGTTTTTGGCTCTTTGAGTCTATGAATATATCCACTGTCTTTTAAGAAGTAAAACAGCAGTTCTCCGGGAGTATCTTTGACAACTCTTTTTAAATGACGGTGGACTATCTCCACCAGCTTTTTGACAGACGGGTAAGTTTTTTCTTCAAGATTTTTGATCTCTTCGATCTTTTCGCAGGTTTCAAAAAGAGACTCATTTTTCTT
>JBHLMB010000566.1:0-2780 GCA_048938565.1 Promethearchaeota archaeon
CAAACCAAAAACTGTACTCCTTGGACACTTCTCTATACTCTAACTCGTCAAAAGCTTCCTTTTCGTTCATAATACTCCGCAGCTGTTTGGGTATTAATATAATTCAAAATATTATTGAATTACTAGTCTACCCGAATTTAAAAATATTTCTTAAGCTATCTATTTAACAACCTGCTAGATATGGCAACTCCTAAAACCCTCCTCAAAATTTCCCTCTACTACGATTGCATAATCAATAAACATATCATCGGCATCAAAATTAAGTATGAATTCATCCTCTAAAAAAGAAACGCTTGTAAGGCGCATCATCGATATGAACTCGGTTTCGGAAACTTTTTCCGCATTTTTTTCTAACCAAGCCTTATTTTTCGATTCTAGCAACTCACTCATTGCGAAATCTCTTGCTTTTATTATCCAATCGTCCAGATTTTCGTAAAACTTGAATGCTAGCTCTATTTCCGCGTTTATTTCGTTTTCCTCGAGACAGTCCACATCTATGGCGATTACTGAATTTTTTCTCTCGTGTTTTATCTGAAGTCTATATTCCATGAATTTTTCATTGAAGGTGAATGATTTCTTGAAATCTTCGAATTTGTTCATATGTTTTCGCCTCATTTTAACAATTATTTAATGACTATAAAAAAAAGTATTCTCGAATTGTCTTATTTTTGAAAATTCACGCTGAGAATAACAATTAGAAGGATTTTAACATCAATTTCTTTCTATTGTCTTAAATTACAATTCTCGAAACTTCCAAGGTAATCTAATTCTAATCCTTTTATCACGCAATATATCAAATAACATTTTATTTTAAGCGATTCTAAATTCTCAAGTGTATCTGGAATCAATTCTAATCGATTAAAATTAACACTTAATTCCTGGAGATGAGGAAAAAAACCAATCCATTCAGGAAGTCTTTTCAAGCGATTTTTATATAGGAGGAGCACTATTAGCGACGAAAGATTTACAAATGATTCAGGTAGTCTTTTCAAGCGATTATTTCCTAAATTGAGTATTCTAAGAGAATCCAGATCTCCAATTAAAGCAGGTAAGGAATGCAATTTATTTTTGCTTAGGTTTAAGAATCGAAGCGACAGAAGTTTAGTAAGCGAATCAGGTAATATTTCCAACTGATTTCCACATAAGTCTAGATAATTAAGAGAGCTAAGTTCTCCTATCCATTCGGGGAGCGAATTTAACTTATTATTACTCAATTTTAAACGCCTAATCGTTTTTAATTCTCTGAAGCCTTCCACATCGTTCAAGTTAAGTATCTTTTTATTGCTAAGATCCAAATATCCATTTTGTAGCAAGGTTCTGGAACCTTTATATTTGACATGATTATCTATTTTTTGTTCTTCCTTAATTGAACTCACCCATTATTATATAATTAATGATTCTGACCTTCTAATTTCAGTATTGAATTTTAATAGCTTTCAAATCGAAAGAAGTTAAAAGTGCCGGTGGAGGGATTCGAGCCCTCGATCTCTAGAGACCATCCAGTCTGACCCGTTTTTCAGAAGGATTATGAGTCTAGTCTCTTTTATTTATAGAAGTCTAGCGCTGTAACCAGGCTGAGCTACACCGGCAAATATTAGAATTTTTCAATATAAATATTTCTATTTTGAATTCTTATTATTTTTTTCGATTTTTTAGAAAAATAACAAATTATGTATCCTATCATATTTGATATAAAAATGATGTTATTCAAAATAATTGTAAATCAGAATATCTAAAAAATTTATTAAGCAAGGTTCAAAAAATAATTACAAAATATTGATAGTTTGATGAGAATGCTAGAATTATGTGATTTTTATGATGAAAACTCAAATCATCTTGGAGTGGAGTATCGTGATATCATACACGAGAAAGGATTATGGCATAAAACCGTTAGGATAGTTGTTATAAGGATTGAGGATAAAAAAATTTTAAGGATTAAAAGAACTGAGAATAAACCGTATCCAAATAAATATGACTTTCTTGGGGGTCATCTAGAGTTTGGTGAGACTTACATCGATGCATACAACAGGGAACTCAACGAAGAATTAGAAAGAAGTACCGATGAAAACACTTTTTCTATTAGGATAGGGGGACCAAGACAATCTCCAGTTGATGATAATAATATATATCAGTGGAAAGGAAAAGACTATCTTGATAATGAATTTTATCAATTATTTTTTTTTATCATAGATAAACAGGGAGAAGTCACACCTAAAGAGACCATAGATAATAAAGGAATTAATCTCGATTATGAATGGAAAACATTGGATGAAATTAAAAAAGATCTTATCTCTAATCAACAAAATTATGCAAAGGGTATAAAAGAAACATTGGAAAACACTATTGTACTTGAGACATTGAAGAAAATATTAAGTTCTGCGAATCAATTATTCCAGAATATTGATTATTTAAAAATAATCTCTAAAATTACAATAAATCCATTGCATAATCGTAATTTCATGAATTATTGTTTTATGACAAATAGGGAATGCGTCGAAAAAAAGAAAATGATCCGGACATTGTCCCAAAAAGAAAAACCATCGATTTTTGTTGTAATGCGCTTAGACGATAATAATTTAAATGAGGATTTTGAACAATTTAGAGAGAAAATAAAAGACTACTTTTCTGTGAATAGAAGCGATAAGTTTAGAAATATTGGATATGCAATGTGTGGAAATATTTGTAGGCCGATTCAAGAATCTGAATTTGTTATAGTTGTTATTACTGATAAAAGAAATCAAAATGTGCTCTATGAATTAGGGCTTTCTTTAGCGCTAAAT
>JBHLMB010000567.1:0-2776 GCA_048938565.1 Promethearchaeota archaeon
GTAATCACGGCGTTTAGTTCCTCTAAATTTAGATTTTCCATCTTAATACGGTCCTCCTGTTAAATTTGTAATTGTAAATTGCGTTCTTGTATTTCGATTTGAAAATTCGAAATTTTAGAACGAGTAAAAAAAAAGTTTTATTTTTAATTTCGAAGAGATTAATACTCATCGTATTTCGCCTCCATTTTATTTGCGTCAAAAACTCTTTTCGGGGGTATTGCAAGCTCCATATAAACACGATGCGTATCATCGTTCCTTTTCATTCGATTTACAGTTAGTGTTATCGCATTGTAATCGTTTTGCTCTTTCTGTTTCTTTGGTGTTGTTGACCCGAAAACTTGCTCCCATAACCAATTGATTACTTTGTCTTTGAAACTCATATGATTCTTACCCTCGCTTTCTTCGTGTTAAGACCTTCTTGAATGACTTTTAAGTCTTCAATGATATCGTCCTCGTATTTTTCAAAATCTTTCATACTATCCCAGAGCGGGATTTTTTCGTGTAGCATAAATAAGGTTTTTAAGAATTGTTTTTGAATTACTTTTAGGGTTCTTTTGGTGAAGAGAGGCCTCACTCGCTCGTAATCCTTGCGCATGAAGCAATGTTTCGTTTCCTTATAGAACTCGTCCCAGTCCCTGATAAAATAAGTGCCTCCTGCATTGACTTCTCTTCCATTCATGGTAATATAAAAATAATCGCTCATTTATCCCTCGACCTCCTTTTCAATAAGATTAAATATTTCCACGAAGGCGTTTTTACGCCCCTCCCAATAATTTGCTGTTGCCTCTTTAGAAGCCCCTTTTAAAAGGAGATCTGCGTCCTTAATTCTTCGATGGATATGGTTTAAAATTTTATTTTTATCCATTTACTCCTCGACCTCCCAATCTGAGAAATTAATAGAATTGTCAAAATATTCATCAAAGAGACATCGATCAGGGCGGTTAGGATATTCCCCATCATTATCTTCGACTAAAGAATAATTTATGCGAAGAATACACTCTTCTTTACATGTCGTGCATTTGGATGTAATGTATTTTTCTCGCTTTTTGATTCTAATAATGGATATGATATCTTCGGGACAATCGAGATTTTCGCTAACGCAGACATTGCATAATATCCTTTTTTGTCCGCATTCGTATGATACTTTAAAAAGTTCGGGACTCGTACTATACGAGCTACCACATCCATTGCATTCCATTCCATCCTGTCGGACCCATTTCTGCTCTCCGAGAACAGTTTTAAATTCGGCTTTAATCATTTGTTTTTACACCCCTTCATTTAATTTATTAACAATGACTTCACAAGGGCAATTTTCGCAATCGTTATTACACAGAGGAGCTTGGTGCTCTCTATTAGCTCTTGCTAAGGCACAGAGGAATTCAGTAAGAAATATCTCGTCAAGCCTTTTCTCGAATGCCTCCCCTCCAAAGTCTTTGTAGAGAGCCTCAAGATAGATATCAATCAGGATTTTATCTTGATAAAATGAATTCGTAGCAAGAGCATTGCGATAGTTTTTAAGAATTATTACTTGCGAAGTTATTGACATTATTTATTTGCCTCTAATTTTTTGTTTTAGCTTGTTTTTTAATAGGTTCCAAGGTGATAAGATAGGTTTGGTCTGGATCTATCAAGTCGTTTTTTATCAGTTTATTAGGAATGTGGAATATGAAATAATCGCCATGGCTTGCAGGTTTTAGAACGATCTGTATTTTTGACATTTTGCAAACCTCCTAATGGATAACTATGTCCTCGAAGCAGTTTTTTAATTGATAATTATCTTGATTTGGGTGCTTGATCTCTACTAGAGTCTTTACGAAGATCGATAACCTATAATCGCCGTTATCCTCCATTATCTCGTTGATTATATAATCAAGGATAATGATCGTGGGATTTTCATTTCTGAGTGTTAAGAAATATATGTTTAAATTCTTAAGAGAAATAAATATTTCGATCTCGTATTGGTTGATATAAGCGTCGTTTTCATGAGCGTTTATTTTAACTTGTTCCATTTTTTATCACATTGTTTTCTATTATCTTTGTAAAGGTTTTCTATAATTATTATGCAAACTTGCATATTTAAATCTTTCTATAGGTTTTGTATGGGTTGTAGAAAGCTTCACAACACATTTATAGAAAGATAATGTTATAATATATAATGACAAGCGATGAACACGATTTACCCGAGACATTATCGTTTTCAGCACCTCCTTCGAAACATGGGAACTATTATATTTTTCACATCCCGAATTCCTTGATCAAGTCCGGAGAAATAAATCCTGAGTATATCTATAAAGTGACCATCAAGCCCTTGAAGAAAAGGGAATGAATGAAATAAAAAGGGAGATTGCGTGTTAGATCCCTCCCAGTGTTTTTTTAATGTTTTCGCAATTTCGTGCGATTTTTTTGGCGCTCTCTCTGGTTTCTATTTCGAGCGCTTTAAGTTCTTCTTGAATTTGTTCCAGGCTTCTCATGGTAATTGCGGTCGGCAGGATGTGCATCCCTCTCTGGTACCGATCTCCGCTTGAACTTTCATATTTTTTGATTTGCGACAGATCCCGTATATGAGAAGTAATGTTTAAGATCCAAAGGGATTTAGAGAGATTAAAAAAAGAATTATAATACAATAAGGGTTGAACACCAAAATACAAAAATCGGGATTTATCTCTCGATAAGTCATAAGATCTGTTGTCGCACTCGCTCCGAAGTGGAGCATTTATAAAATATTTACTCATTCTCATCCTCCTTAGTTTCACTTTGGTCAAGTAGGAACTTATTA
>JBHLMB010000036.1:0-10990 GCA_048938565.1 Promethearchaeota archaeon
AGCTCATCTTTGTTTAATAAAATCAAAAAAAAGAACACAGTCAGTAGAATTAAACCTACTCCTCCAATGATAAAAAGTATTATATAGGTTAATGCATAAAAATCTCCTTTAACTAAATTGGATGTTATTACTACTTGGATCATGTACCAAACAACCATTCCAATTACGACTAAAAATAGAAATAAATTCAAGAAAATCACGATCTTTTTTTTAAAAATTAATATAATAGTAATGCATAATGCGACAAGGCATAACACTAAAGCAAAATACTGTTCGGGATATATTGACAGGACAGGATCTGGATTCGAGGGATTATAATATCCGAGTAAGGAGATAAAAGGGCTTAAGAAAAAACCTACTAATGCAATAATCAAGTCACAATTTAACAAGATTTTATAAAGAAATCTTGGATCAATTTTTATTGACATTTCTAAGTATTTCACTTGTTAGCTATTTCTGCCTGTTTTTCGCCTTAAGATACATTAGAAAAGATGTTATATAAGAATATGCATTTTTGATAAAATTATTTTTTAAAATTTTAAAAAAAATGAAGCAGATGTTGCTTCTTATTGCATCGTTTTTATAATTCACGCCTTTCTTTTCGAATATTGTACAATGAATCCAGTTCCTAATACAGCAACCAATATTGCAAGAGCTCCAAAAGCAATGGCTATTATCTCGGTGTTAGAATCACCGTTACTTCCAGGATTAGAATTGTCAGTAACTTCAAATTCAAAAACTACATTATTATCAAGATTCCAATCCGCTCTAAGTGAACCATTCTTTGCACTGTATTGCTCGTTGATTAGATTAAAAGGATCAATGGTTGCGTTAAGCGTGTAGCTCCCTATTTCAAATTCGGAGATGTCTATTATCTCGAGGATGAGAATTTTATCAACATCCAAATCAATTATTCCGTCAAATAGAGTTAAGTCTTGGGTCTCACTTCTTATTACAACATTGACACCTTCGGCATTCCAAATCCCATTGTTGACCACTTCAAGAGCAATAATAAGTTCAGAACCACCCGAAACAGGTATGAATAAAAATCGCGAAACGACTAAGTTTGGCATGGGATACCATGTTCCGTTTAATGGATTGGTTGAGCAATCAAATTCAATGAAGTCGGAAAATGAATCACCGTCCGAATCTGAATCCGTCATATTAGTAATATAACCATCTGAACCTAAAATTGCTTCTTCAAGGTTAGTAAGGCCATCTCCATCGTAATCTCCTTCAAATTCGTAAAGAATGGGTTTATTATCTTGAGATCCGTTAGTAGCGTTTAGTACATATGGATCATCACCAAATCCATCTATAGGATTAATGTCCTCTCCAGTATAACAACTCCAGAAATTACCCACATACCCATTGTCCCATTCATTAAAAAAACCCGTATCAGTATTATTTTGACAGCATACCGTATTTAAATAAGTCATTGAATTGTTTGTATTTTCAAATTTAAAACCATAAATAGTTCCTTCAAAACCAGGATACCCAGGATAATAACCGCCCGTCCCACTACCAGGAGATCCTCCATCTCCTCCCAATCCAAAATCCATATTTTCAAACTTGTTCCAAAGATTAGTTATATTATTAGAATCAAAAGCGTGGCATCCAACGCTTATTCCTCCAGGGCCACCATCACCTCCAAATCCTCTTTGACCGCTTTCGGGCACTGTATTACCCGAGCCACCGTCTCCACCGTTTCCTCCGAGCCCTCCCTCTCCTCCGGAAATTGAATTAACATTATTTTCGGTGTTGGATACATTTTGAGATGTTATGAAATACACGCCCGATCCCGTTCCTCCAATCCCACCAAACCCTCCAAAACCACCTATTCCCGCTGATGGAATCGCAGTAGAATCCCCGCCCTCTCCTCCATCTCCGCCTACTCCTCCTTGACCTCCAATATTTGAAAATACATCATTCAGATCAATTTCTGCAAATCGAGAAAGTTCAAGTTCAATTCCTATTGCCATGCCTCCAATTCCTCCATATCCTCCAGTTCCGCCCCAACCTGCGATCATTGCATCTCCTAAATTTCCTCCTTTTCCGCCAATTCCGCCATTTCCGCCAAGTCCCCCGACATTTGAATAAATTTCGTTTTGATAATTAAATACCCGTTGGGAATTTAAAAATGTAATACCTACAACATTTCCGCCAGCACCACCAGCACCACCAGCACCTCCACTTTCTCCAAAACTTAAAACCCCTCCCGATTCACCAGCCCCTCCTTTTGCTCCGTTTCCGCCGTTTCCGCCTACTCCACCCAATAATTCAAATATCTTGTTATCGCTAATGTGTATATTATTTGAATTGTTTATGAAAATACCAACGGCATTACCGCCATTTCCGCCATTTCCCCCCAAGGCTCCAGGCTCCCCGGTTTCAGCCCCACTTCCAGCATTTCCACCATTTCCCCCGGTTCCGCCTTGAATATCGTATATATTATTTGATGATAAGGTTGAATTTTCACATTCTATTAAATTGATACCAATTCCATATGTCCCTGCAATTCCATCAGTGCCGTTTGCGTATGTTGTTGCGTCAATTCCATCGTTTCCATCTAATCCTCTCAGATTAAAAATCGTCGTGTTGAAAATATTAAAATTCGTTGCATTAATAATTTTTACAGCAATTCTTGCATTTGAAAACATACAATCCCGAATCTCGAAATATACTCTCGTATTTTCAATTAATAGACACGATTCACTTCCTGCACCGTCAATAGTTAAATTTTCAATGATATAAGGGTATGTTGTGTTTCCATAGCCTGAGCACCAATCGTGGATTTGTTCAACTTTAGAAAAATTATTATTAATATAAATGAAATTTTCTACCCATGAGGCTTTTACTTTCATTTTATTATCATAATCAGTGTTGTTATCATCCTCGTTATGAACCTTGCTAGTATTAATTCCATAAAACCCAGTAATTGCTAAAAAAAAGGCCGAGAACAGGAATATTGACACGATTATTCTATTATATCTCATATTACATTAAACTCCTTGAAATTATATTTTTTAGTGTTATTTTAAGAGATTTTTTAGTTTTCGTATAAAATCTTAATATACTTTAGTATTTTAATGTTTTGAAATTATTCAAATGGATATCTATCATGTATTAATTGAATAATGAAGTGCTCATATTGTAAATAGAAATAGTATATACTAATCAAGATAAACTTGTACGCTCACGAAAGTAGAACAAATATAAGGACTCATGTAGTAAATTGTAATTCTTGTAGAATATTTCATCTTATGTAACTGAAGGCATAAAAAGATACCGAAGTAATGTTTAAAAATTGTAAGGACGTATAGATAAAATACCATCTAAAATCGCATTGTACACTTTGTAATACACGAACTTAGCGGAAAAACAATCAGATGAAGAAGAACGCAGTAAAAAAGTTGGAAAATAAATGTATCGAAGAAGAAGATAAAGAAAATAACATTGAATTTTTTAGGGGCGCTCAAATCCTTCAATTGGAAGCGGAAACGCTTCGAGAGATTGAGAAACAATCCGGAAAAAAGTTTAAATTGCTAAATATTGCTGAATTAAGCACCCAAATTGGTTTTTCGATCGATAATAACGGAAGTGTGATATACATTGGAATACATCGATCTAAGTTGACAAATCTGCCAGAGTCGATTGGTAATCTTACTTCACTTCACGAATTAAACATATCAAACACAAGGTTATCTACCCTCCCAGAGTCGATTGGGAGTCTTTCATTGCTAAAAAAATTATTCCTACGCAAGAATAAGTTAGCTTCCCGTCCTGAATCCATTAGTAATCTTGAATCGCTTATTTCATTGTCATTACGAGATAACCGCCTCACGATTCTTCCGGAATCAATGGGTTTTTTAAGATCTCTTTGTAACCTCAATCTAAGCTTGAATCACCTTTCAATGCTTCCAGAGTCCACTGGAAATATGTCTTCTCTTCAAATCCTGAATTTATGTCGTAATAGGCTCGTGACACTTCCGGAGTCAATTGGAAATTTATCTTCACTCCAAACGCTTTCTTTAGATTCTAACTATTTGAAATATCTTCCAGAGTCGATAGGAGGTCTTTCGTCACTCAAAATGCTTCCAATGTATAATAACAAGCTCACAAGCCTTCCCGAATCCTTAGGGAACTTGCAATCGCTTCAATACTTGGGTTTGGCAAATAATCGTTTAACTTCCTTACCAAAGACTTTTGGTGCCCTTTCGTCCCTAAAGGAATTAGATTTAAACAATAATCGACTTTCTAATCTCCCGGAGTCAATTGGTGGATTAACATCACTAAGAGAGCTAATATTATCCTTTAATCAAATTAAAAACCTTCCTGAATCTTTTGGGACTCTTTATTCGCTAAAGAAATTATTATTGCATAATAATCCTTTAAGATCGCTTCCCGAGTCTTTTGGAAACCTCCAATCACTTAAAACTTTAAGATTAAACGATACTCGTTTAAAAACGCTTCCAGAATCAATAGGAAGGCTCTCATCTTTAAAAGAATTATCTTTATATAATAACCAATTAATAACTCTTCCAGAATCGATGGGAAACTTAGAATCGTTAAATTTCCTCCACTTGCATTGCAATGAATTATCTCATCTTCCAGATTCTATTGGCAATCTCTCCTCGTTGATAACGCTATCGCTGAATAATAACAAATTAACTAAGCTTCCAGAATCCAAGGCTATATTGGAATCATTTGAAAACCTAAGCGATCTCTATTAGGAAACAATAGAATCACATCGCTCCCCGAGTCGATTTGTAACTTACAATCACTAGAATGTCTTCACTTAGAACATAATAATTTAACGAACCTTCCCGAGGCGATAACTACCATGAATTCGTTAAACGGAGTATATGTTTCGGGTAATCCTTTGGATGCAAAAGCCAAGACATTAGTAAAGCAATTGAAGAAAAAGCGAGTTACTATCTCTATTTAACCTCATATTTATTGTTGCTTATTGAAATTGTGACTATAGCATTCATACTTGATCACAATCGAGAATGTTCATTTCGCGTGTGATAGGACATAGAGAGATAGTATCAGAACGAATATAAGAATATAGCATAAAAAAACTGTCAAATAATTAGTCAGACAATACATTATGTTTGTAAAAAGATTTTAGCATTCTTTAATGGAATTTAGTTCTATAATCGCTTCATTATTAAAAGAATATATATCTTTTATAACAATATATTAAATTGAGTCAAAGAAATCCATTGAAATAAAGTTCTGAAGAAGTGATACTTCAAATTATTTCAAGATGCATATAAATATCTTTGAGTAAGATGTATATAATTATTGTCTAAGGTTTTAAAATTGAAAATAGCTTTTGAAAAAAAAACTTCAGTAGAAATTCAAAATTTATCAACAAATAAAGTGATAATTATCAATTCGAACAATAAATCCACATGTTTCTAATAATTTTTAAGCTAAATTTCAATACATTATTTTGAAGCAAATATTCAACCTGACACCAAGCTAGTGAAAGAAGACATCTTGAAATTACCAACCAGGAAATCAATCTCATAATTGACGCTTTTTCATAACATAGACACCGCCTAATGACGACAAGGTTACAAGAATGATTAAACTTGATACAATGATAATTATGATCAAGGAATTATAAGGAACAGATCCATAGGGATTGTAGTTTACACCATATATTATTAATTGATTGTTAAGCTCGTTAGTTTCATTCACCATATCGTTAGGATCCACGGAAATATCGATTTGATAAGACATTCCAGCAATTAAATAAGCGTCAAAATCAGAAAAGTCGACAAGGATCTCTATATCGTCATTCACTTCAAAGAAAAATGGCGTGTCCGAATTGTTGTAGAGTTGGAGAGATAAAGAATATATTTTGACTGGTATAATTGTGTTTGTAAATGCGTTCTCGAGTTGGTCGATTAGCATTCTTAACAATAAAAATTTATATTTACTATAGCACTTTATTCCTATAGCATAAAAATATTTTCTTGATTAGTTTCTCGTGAAAAAGATTAGTTTTGGCTTAGATGTTGGTTTGGTGGGTTCAAGCAATTCGTTTAACGAATCGTTCTTCGAATATTTAAAGAAGCTTTCTATCCCATCTAGTTCTTCAAGCGAAACACCAAGTAAAAATAAGGTGTTCAATGTTTTTATCGTTTTTAATGGCGTTCCTATCAAGATAAGGGTTCATTTAGCCAAAAACTTTGAAGATATAATTTACATGAGCGATAAAATAAATAAAATAGATGTACTAATCTTGGTTCTGGATGTATACGATCTTACATCCAAAGATCAATATAAACCCAAAGATATAAAAGAAATCATTGAAGTTTTTAGTTTCAAGGGTACTTCCGTGCTATTAGGTATTGATACAAAAAAGATTGAAAAGGAAGATGATTTTGACGGATTTCGCATTAGCAGGTATGATTTAGTCCAGAAAACGAAAGAATTGGATCTTTTATATTGTTTCGAGATTCAAAACAAAAATAAGGATATTAAGGACTTCTTTGAAATAATATTAAGCGATCATGTATTCAAGTTCGCCATCACAAATCCCGAATTGCTTGAACAATCAAAAATTTACGGAACGCATTTAATGGAAATGAGACAGGGCGAACGATAAAAATCTTGGTTTGATTGAAAAGAGACTATTAAAATAAATCTATCTTGAAATAATCTTTATCCATAACCATTATTTATATAACGAATAAAGAATAAATAATACCTATAATTAAATGAAGCTAAATAAAACCATTATTTGGAGTTGATAAAAGGTAATGCAAGAAGATTTTGAAGACATTCTCACCATTGAAAAGGGAGAAGGTCGTCGAAAATGCCCAAAGTGTCAAAACGAGGATAAAAACAAGATCCACGAATCAACGGATAAAGGTACCATCATTATGGATTATCCAAGAATGTACGGTAAGAAGTATAAATGTGGATTATGTGGAACCGAGTGGCGTGAGAAATAATTTTACAGAACAACTTAATTTTATTTTTAAATTTTATAACTATTTTTAATTCATTTTTATCATTGAATTGAGAAAAACATTTCTTAAAACCAAAAAATAAAGAAATCAAGAGAAAATAAAAACCATAATCCCTATTTAGTATTAATTCAGCATCAGTAAATGCCCCAGAAAGCTCGATAAATCGGAAATCTTTATTTTTGGGCGTAATTCTGGGTGTTCGTCTAAGTAACAATTCAAGTGCGCTAAGCATTTCGGACAAGACACGATTAAATAATGCGCACCCGTGTCGATGGCTTCTTGAATTCGTTTTCCTTGCAAGGCTTTCGAGTTATCGTTACATGATAAATAAGCTGATACGCCACAGCACGAGGCGAGGTTGCGGTTGTTTTTCATTTCTACTATTTCTACAAATGGTATGTGTTCAAATATGTCTCGTGGGGCGTCATACACGCCGCTCATTCGGCCAAGCCGGCAAGGATCGTGATAGGTAATTTTAATTTTGTCGTGGACTGGAAAGCTTACATTTTCTAATAAACCCTCTTTAAGCACATACTCCGTAATGTGATAAATTTCAAAATCGAACTCGTCTTCTTTGAATAATTTTCTATACTCGTCTTTCCAAGTCTTATAACCTTCAGCACAACTAAATACCATTGTTTTCACGCCAGCATCCTTGTATATTTTTACATTGTACCTTGCGAGTTTTTTAAAGGCCGCAATATCCCCTTTCCAATAAAGATCGTGTCCACAGCACTTCTCTTCAGGCAGAACTACGGGTACGATTTCCTTTTGGTTTAGTAAACCGATGGTTGATATAGGAATTTTCAAGTAATCCACGGATTTGCTATAAAGCAAGGACGGATATGAACCATAATTGCATTTTTGTGCCGTGATTCCTTCAAATTGATCACAACTACTGCAACTGCTACAATTAAGACAACGATTAGCTTCCATTATTGCCTGATCTTGAGTAAAACCTAATTCTATTTCACCGAAGTGGTTAACTCTTTCTGTAGGATTCAATTCATTCATTGCCTGTCGTTTCTTAACTTGAACTTCTTTTTTAGGAATGGGTGAGAACTTGTATTTTGCCCTTCTTATTCTTCCTTGCTTGAGATCTTTACCACTAATAAACCGATCAATTGACTCTGCTACCTCATATCCGTTTGCGATTGCGGTTATTGCCACGCCGTTTCCCCCTAAGATATCACCTCCTATGAAAACTCCAGGAACATTCGTTTCCATCGTGATCTCATCGTGATCGACATATCCCCACTTGTTTATTTCTAATTGCGGTTCTGCAGCTTTTATGAGTGATAATTCGGGAACTTGTCCGATAGCGGCAATAAGAACATCAATTTTCATCTTAAACTGAGATCCCTTGATTTCTATTGGTCGCCTCCTTCCAGAAGAATCTGGCTCACCAAGTTCCATTCGAATACATTCAACCTCGGAACAACTTCCTTTCTTGTCGCTAATGATTTGGTAAGGATTGGTTAAGAATTGAAATTCGATGCCTTCGTGTTTTGCAGCTTCAATTTCCTCTTCTAAAGCAGGCATTTCCTTTTTAGAACGCCTGTAGATGACGATCACTTTCATAGCACCTAGTCTTAAGGCCGTACGAGCGGAATCAATTGCCACGTTGCCGCCACCAACGACTCCAACAACCTTATCCTTGAACTTGTGCTTTTTCACTCCGATGTTTTCATCTTCAAGAAACTTTAACCCATAAAAAACATTATTGATATCATCCCCCTTCACTCCAAGTGGCCTGCTATTTCCCAGTCCTACTGATATGAAAAACGCCTTGTATCCCTGCTCTTTTAAATCATCGAATGTCAAGCTTGGACCAATTAAAGTGTTGGTTTTAATTTCCACGCCCATATTTTCTATGAATGCAATCTCGTAATCAAGAGTATCCTGAGGTAAGCGATACTCGGGAATACCAGACCTGAGTCTACCACCCTTGTATGAATTTTCTTCAAACACGGTTGGTTTATAACCCTTTCTTGCAAGATAATATGCTGCGGTCAAGCCTGCTGGACCAGATCCCACGATTGCCACTTTATCCTCCGTTTGATTTACAGGTTTTATCGAAGACTTACCCTTGTTTTCTATTTCCCAGTCCGCCACGAATCGTTTTAAAGCACGAATGGCCACGGGTTCATCTATATTCTTCCGATTGCACGATAATTCGCAAGGGTGAGTACACACGCGTCCACATACGATGGGAAAGGGATTTCTTTCCCGTATCAAGTCAAGAGCTTCTTGAAACTTTCCTTCCTTGATTAACGCCACATAACCCTGGACATCCAGTCCTGCGGGACACGCTTGCGAGCACGGAGCAATCCCTCCCATATAAGGAAGGCACCCCATAAAGTAGCCAACATTGCCTTTTTCAGCGATTTTAACCTTGGATCCCTCTAAGAATCCTAACTTATTTACGACTTCTAGCTTATCAGTTGCCATAAGTTCTGGAATGCTTGAAAAAGATCTCCCGTGCTGACAAGACATTTGTTGCTCTTTTAATACTTCTATATCTCTAGTCAAAGTTCTCAGGTTCAGGATGATTTCGAGGATGTCAACACCTACATTCTCCAAGGACATTGGACAATATTCCATGCAAAGCGCGCAAGTAAGGCAATGCCACGTATTAGTGTTTTTCACGGCTTCCTCAACCGAAAGAAGAGTTAGGTCGGAAATAACATTCCTAGGAGAAAATCTTCCGTCAATGGCTTGAGGGCATACATTCACGCATCGATTACAGTTATAGCAGTAATTCGATGATGCAATCGCTTTTTCAAACACTTCATTCGAGGCGATCTTATCTTCTTGTTTTGATTCAGTCATTTTTAGGATCGCAATCATTAGTCATACTAATAATAATGAAAATTCAAAACAATATTTATAATTATCAGAGTTTTATAATTTTATATTGTTCAATAGATTTAAAAATAAAAATGAATATTACCTTCTTAACAATTTTTTAGTTGTAAAAGTGGTTTTAATGGATCCAACAAGATTGGCATTAATATATGTCGTGTATGGTTTATTATTTGTGGTAATGGTCTATCTTTCCTACAAGATACTAACAAGAGATAAAAAGCGTTTGAACCAAATCTTTAGCGGATACTACATTTCGGTTTCCATAGGTTTAATCTTCAATTTCATTTATGCTCCTTTTGGAGATGCTGAATTTGTCAGACATTTGAATTACCTTACGAATCTTTTTGTATATGCAGGTGTGACTTTTCTTGTCGTTTTTAACTTGATGTTACTAAAATCAGAAAAAATCATTAACACTACCAAACAATTGATTATTCTTATAAGCAGTTATCTTGCTTTTGGTATTGGAATGTTAGTGTTTAACTTAAATCAGGAAACCTGGGTTACTTTTAATCCCGATCAAAATTATTCTCCCGTGTGGAGTCCACCATTTTTTCTATATGTGATAATTTTATATTCCCTTATCAATTTTATTCCTATTTTATACACGCTGTATAAAATTAGGGATAAATTCACAGATAAGGAGTTGAAAAAAAAATGGATACAATTTTCGATTGGAACAATCTTCATTTTAGCTTATGCAATTCTCGTGGGAATTTCAAATCTTTTGGATATTTCAATTTTTAGGACTTTGACTCTAGTAATCGCAGGAATTATGATTTTTTCAGGAGTTACCTTAACTTATTTAGGAGTAGGACGGCAACTATCAAAATAATTTTTTTTTCTTTTTTAGATATACAAGAATAACACATTTTTTTTATTTATGGAAAAAACATCAATATAAACATCTCGTTGTAACTAAATTTATATTTGCATACTATATTATGTTGGTATAAACTTTTATTTTATATGCAGAGATTTGATAAAAAATGTCAGATTTAAAAAACTTGATCGTAGTTGATATTACTGATAGAGAATATATCAAATTAGGGGAGCAATCGGAATTACTGGAGATTACAGGAGACGGTACAATACTCACGAGGAATACATCGCAATCAAGTCGATTATGG
>JBHLMB010000568.1:0-2763 GCA_048938565.1 Promethearchaeota archaeon
AGCCTTTTTCTTATATTTTTTAATTGATTTAAAAAGAATCAAAAATTAATTAAAAGTCTAGATTATCTAACATATGAAATAGAAAAAAAAAACAATTGATATATTAAGAGAATTTATCAGATTGCTTAAAGAATACTTCGTACCAATCTTGGGCACCATCTGGTGGAGGACATATTTTTCTCCAATCATAATATGCCTGTTCGTTTTTACATTCCAAAAACAGGACGAATTCCTTCTTTATTTTTGGAAAGTAGATATCAAGTAATTTGATACCTTCGATTTTTGAGGTTGTTTCGTTTAAATGAGCAATTAAGCCATTTAATTGATCAACATCAGAAATTTCATATTCGACATGCTTTAAAACTAACATTTTTTCATTACTTTATAATTTATAATAAATATAGAATGTAGAGTATTTAAGGGATCAAGTATTACCCTCTATAGTAATTAACAATTATTATAATTATTATGAAAATTAATAATGAATCAAGATGCATAGATAAAGGAGAAAACGGCATTTGCTTTTGTCCTGTCGAAGGAATAATAAATATCATTAGCAAGAAATGGGCGTTAGTTATTATTGGTACTATAAGTAACCTTGGAAGACTAAGATTTAATCAAATTTTAAAAAATCTTATAGGTATAAGTCCAAAAACTCTGGTTGATAGGTTAAAAGAATTAGAAGAGGCAGGACTTGTTAAAAGAGAAGCCTTTCCAGAAATTCCTCCAAGGGTAGAATATACATTAACTAAAGATGGAATGGAGGTAAGGGACGCAATTATTCCGCTTATGGAATGGGTTCGGAAAAAAGATCTTCAAAAAAAAAAGTAATGAATCGATCTTTCTTTTTTCAAACTCTCAAGATTCAATTAATGCTTTATGTTTTATCTCGTCCTTTGTAGTAACTTGCTCAACATCATTATCTATAATTCCTGATTCTCCTTCTTCGCCTTCTTTACTCAATTTTTTCAAGAGTAAATTGTAAATTTCTTTAATTGTAGAGTTTAAATCTAATGGATCGAATCTAACACCTAGCTTAGATTTTAACAGAGTGGGAATATCTTCCTCGTTTTGAAAAATAGGCGAAATCTTTTTGTTGTTGCTAAGTGCAGCTCCATTCTAAAGCTACAGGTGTCGATTTTTTGGCATTTTTAGAGCAGAATAGCAAAAAAGCGTCGGTGCTCTATATCCATGGCACGAAACTAACGGCCCTAATCGAATTGTTTTAGTAACGGCCGCAAGCGCTGCCAGCAAGGTCCAACACTCAAGAGGATGATTTTCCTTGCCCATTGGATTCGTCATGTTCATGAGATGATCCGTGGTTATAAATAGATCAAGATCAATATCTTCTGCTGTCAGGCAGATTTTTTTCATCGTTTCGAAATTAAGCCCCTCAGGAGGGACATGATAACCAAACCAAATATCTTCGTTCATCTACTAACTCCTCGAATTTATTTAAAATTTAATGCAATTTTGATTTTAGCTATTCCCCTACATTATTATGATATCTTAAAAACATTTTTCTTACATTTTAAAATTAAAAACTTTACACGGAAATATTGGTTTCATTTCCTTCCAACTTGAGTGTAATGTAGTCATTTACCCTAAATATTTTATCTGGCATTTTCCTCGCTTATTCTAATAAATAAAATAAGCTTCTATGTTTATCAAATTATTTTGATTTTTGCCAGAATATTATAACACAGGAAACTGCCCCAATAGCTCCAACCATGAGAAATATATCATATCCCAGAATAGAATTATTATCATCGCTTGATATTTCCACATTAATCTCTAATTCATTTGACCATCTCGACCCTGTAGCATTGTAAGCCACTATTCTAAAGTAGTAGGTTCCAGAGATAAATCCTTTAACGAATATAGTATCATTAACAAGATCTTCAGCAAGGAGAGTTTCGCCGCTATCTACACCAGGACTCTTTGCCCAATAAAGCGAATAGTTATCGGCTCCAATAGACTAATTCCAGTTAAGCCAGAAGATTCCATCTATAGAGCCTTCATAAAATTATTGAAGATCTAAAATAATCTCTTTTTTTTTAATCTTATTTCTTTGGATTAATCTGTTTGACCGTGTAATAAAAAACGCTTTTTTTTGCCATAAAATAGAAAGCCATGTTAATAGTAGTGATGGAAACATGAATCATTTCTAGAATTGAACTGGGGTAAGTCTCTTCTAACTCTTTCATATAAGGATCCATCTTTAATTTGATCAAGTTTTTCAGTAGTTCTTCCTTCGTGATAAAAGGTCCTTGCCCTAACTTAGTTATCAGGTAAATTGCGGGGATATTCTTCAATAAATCATCATACTTATCCCTGATTTGAGTTAAAATATCCAGATTGTTCCTGAATTTTTCTCTTTTTCCATCTAATGTGTACCATAATCCGTCAATACCTGTTAAGGAGCAATTTTCCGGTCCCTGTTCCAATAAATCTCCAGCGGTTAATGTTTCAAGTTCAAAAGAGATGTAAACTTTAATATAAGGTTCCATTAAACAACGATGTTTATATTCCTCATACCATTCTTCAAATTCTTTTTGTTTTTTTAACCGATAGGATTTGAGCTCATTATTTAACCAGCCTGAGATCTCATTCCACCCCGAGCCGTTAATCCCGATTGTTAAAATATGAAAAATTTTCCATCCATCTGCTGTTTTTTCAGGCAAGATATCAACCCTTCATTCATTATTTTTTATTATAATTATTATCAACAACAACTCCGGAACCAAATAAGCTAACCTTCAC
>JBHLMB010000569.1:0-2761 GCA_048938565.1 Promethearchaeota archaeon
CAAGCGGCTTTTTAGTTATTTTTTAGAGGTTTTTAGCATTTTTTAAGAATTTTTCCGCTTTCTTATTGATAAAATCGACTCTGCAATAGCGCAATCGAGGTTTTCAGCACGATCGAGTTTTAAAGAACTCTCGCGACAAACGAGAAACCAGTTTCCCGATAAAACATATGACAATGATGCTTACTTGTCAGAGTTGTTAAAATGTCTAAAAATCAAATCATTAGTCGTTGGAGTTGGTGGAGCTGGTAATAATACCGTTTCTAGGCTTAGCGAAATTGGCATTAAAAATGCAGAAACGGTAAATATCAATACGGACGCCTATGATCTCTTTTATTCTAATGCCAGCAAGAAAATTTTGATAGGAAAGGAAAAATGTAATGGATTGGGTTCTGGAAATGATCCCTACATCGGAGAAAAAGCTGCTGAAGAGGATTGCGAAAGATTAGGTGAGCTCTTAAACACGGATATAGTATTCTTAACATGTGGATTGGGTGGTGGAACGGGCACTGGTGCCGCTCCTATTATAGCTAGAGAAGCAAAAAAAAATAATGCTATTGTTGTAACATTTTGCTCGATTCCCTTTAAAGCTGAAGGTGACAACAGGAGACAAAGAGCTAAAATAGGCCTGAAGAGTTTAGCGCAATATTCTGATACCATCATTCCGATTCCTAATGATAACTTGTTATATTTCCTCCCCAAGGCGCCAATGTTGACATGCTTTAAAGTTATGGACGAAGTTTTGGTAAAGGGTATTCGAGAAACGGTTGAACTCATCAACAATTGCGGAATAATGAACATTGACTTTGCAGATATCAAAAGAGTATTCGAAAAAACGGATAGATACCCTTCAGGGTTGATTGGTATCACTGAATCATTGGGAAAGGAGGAAGACTTGATAAAACAATCGAAATTAGCTTTACGTAATCCTCTCCTTAAACCTAACACTAAAAAAGTAAAAAACTGTCTTGTCTCTGTCACTGGAGATCACAGGCTGTCTCTCACGAATGTGAATAGAATTGCATCAACCATCACTAATGAAATCCCTTCGGCGGCTAATTTGAAGTTAGGTACAAGTGTTGATCCAACAATGGGCGATTTAATTAAGATCATGGTACTTGGGAGCGGACCAGTATCTCCATATGTGAGATCGGCAGTTGATTGCCCTTAACTCATAGAATTGAGTATTATAGATTACTAAGTATAAATAAGAATCATTATATTATACTTTTCTTTTAACTAAATATCGATAAATCATTATATGAAAGAGTGAATTATGTCTCCCAAACTTAAAGTAATGCCTACTGAGGAACTAAAAAAAGAGATTAAAACCTTCTTGAAACAGAGAAAAGTTCTAGTGCTGTGTACATGTTCTGAAAATGTTCCTAGAGCTACACCAATGGATTTTTATATAGACGATGAGACAGATCCTGACGGTTTCACGATATTTGTTGGCCTTTCTCCTGGAAGGAAAGTTAAAAATATTGAAGAAAATCCTATCGTGAGTATAGGAATCTACACTCCCATAGATTCGGGAAAAATACAAGGCATGCAAATCACGGCTTCGGGGAGTGATAATTTGATATTCCTTAAGGATGGCGATCCTGATTTTAATCGAGTACAAGAAATAGTAAAAGGAAAGCGCGATCTCATTTTAAAAATTATACCTGAAACAATCGAATTGCTTGATTACGATTTTTCAAAAAGAGGATATTCAAGGTTCCAAATGCTAATAATTAATTCTTGAATAAATTATGCTTTTTTATGATCTTCTATCCTCTTTTGAAGGACATATAACTCGTTGATTAATTTATTGAACGCTTCTTGAACTTTTTCACCTGTTAAAGCGCTTGTTTTAAAATATCCAAGAAAGCACATATCTTTCGCTAATTTATTGATGTTTTTATCTGATTTTGGAAGCGCCTCATTCGCTTCTAAAGCTCCTACATTAACGAGATCGACTTTATTACCGAATAAAATTATGGGTATCCTTTGACAATGTTTATATATTTCTTGAAGCCATTTTAATACATTCTTAAAGCTTTCTTCTCCCCGTTCGTTTTCTTCGTGCGAAAACACGATGATTGCAGCGTTGCTTCCCTTAAAAAAGTTTTCTCGAATATTTGAGAAACCTGATTGTCCAGCAATATCCCAAAAGATCAACTTGATAGAATCGTCTTCAATTCTTTCAGTGTATTTCGTTATTTCGCTCCCTAAAGTGTTGATATACTCCCTGTTAAAAGTGTCGTGAACGAATCGCTTGATCAGGGATGTTTTTCCCACGGCACCATCTCCAATCAGGATTACTTTGAAAGAATAGATGTTGTTTGTCATTTTTCATCAAAAGTTGTTATTGAACATAGTTTATTTCTCAATCACAAAAAGTATATGAAAGAGTTTTTAAAACAATTATTTATCTAGTTTATAATAGTGTAATTATGTTTTTATTTAGCATTCGATTGTTCCACTAACAAGAGTTTCTACAGAAAAGAGTTAATATTTGAAAATTGTCTTGATTAAGGAAAGAAATTTTTATGGATGAGATCTTTGAATGCGATAACTATCCTGATGCATTTAAAAAGATGGGGGATATATCTATAAATAACATTTGGAGAGGATTTTATAGTTAGTTTATAAGTACTAATAAGAAAGATAATCCCCTGTATTAAAAACTCTATCTTCTTTAGCTATTATTAAAAAATGTATTAATATGTGTTAAAATTTCTTTGGGATCTAATTCAGGAGCGTTGATAAATCCTTGTCC
>JBHLMB010000037.1:0-3284 GCA_048938565.1 Promethearchaeota archaeon
GATCAAGTACGCTTTTGGTCCAGGTGCCCTGAAGACAATCTGGGACACATTCGAAAGAAGATTTGGAATTCAAATAATAGAGCTATGGGCTTTGATAGAAGGCGTAGGTATAGCTATGAACATATTGGGTTCAAAAGGGGGAAAAAGTGGCTCGGTAGGAAAACCTGCAAAAGGTTATGAAATAAAAATTGTAGATTCAAACGGAAAGGAATTGCCTCCAGGAAGGGATAATGTCGGAGAAATATGTTCGAGAGCAAAATTGCCAGTTTTATTTGAGTATTACAACTTAGAAGACGAAACCACGACGAACATTGGCCCAGATCGTTGGGTTTTTACCGGTGATTTTGGATATAAGGATCATGAAGGCTTTCTTTACTATATGGGACGGAAGAATGACAAGATTGAAAGAAAAGGAGAAATATTTTTTGCAATGGATGTCGAAAGAGTTGCAAATTCTCACCCGCTTGTCGTAGAAAGCGCAGTTTTTGAAGTAGAGAATAAATCAACAAAAAAAATGGAAATTAAGATATGTGCTGTGCTAAAGAAAAACGCATCGCTTTCATATACACAGTTTTATGATTATTTAAAACAAAACCTTGCTTATTTTATGGTTCCTAGATACATTGAATTTAAGGAAGAAATCCCTAAGAATCCAAACCAGTTCATTCAAAGGTTTCTTTTAAAAAAAGAATGGGACGAACAGGATATTTCTAGCAACACATATGATGCAAAGAAAAAACATATCAAAACATAAAATACTTTTAACTCTTGTTATTAAAAGCTAACAAGACATTAGAATTCATCATTTAAATGAACATTAATAATTGTTTTATAACAGCAAACACTAAATTATTTATTCTTTGGTTAAAATTATTATGACTAATTTATAAAAATCAAGTCTAAATGTTGTATGACGATAGATTTTGGAAAAAAAGTTGGGATAAAGGTCTTAAGGATATAGACCCCAAGGAATGGGAATCCTTAGGGTCTCTTTCCAAAGCGATACAAGATTCTTTCGAAAATTTTCCTGACAAGATCGCTTCGTATTACATGGGTACGGAGATCACCTTCAAGCAATTAGATGAATATTCAAATCAATTCGCTCACGCCCTCTTAGACAACGAAATGAAAAAGGGCGACGTAGTAGCAATTCACTTGCCAAACACGATGCAAAATTTAATTGCAATGGTTGGTACTTTAAAGGCAGGGTGTATTGTTTCAGGAGTTAGCACTCTTTTAAGCGATATGCAGATTCAATATCAGCTTAGCGATATTTTTGAAGCGGGAAAGAAGGTCGCTTTAGTCACTCTTGATACTTATTTTGTAAAAAGAGTCAGGAAAATTATTTCGACTTTACCCTTGTTAAAGCTCGTAATAATCAGTTGTAATGATGTATCCTTACGGAAATGTAAGAGTCAATCTGAGAAAAACCCAAGAAAGAAAAAAACTTTAATAGGTAAAGGATTTTTACATTTTCAGCAAGATATCTTAAACAAGTTTCCTAAGACACCAATAAATATTGAAATTGATGTGTCCGATATTGCTTTTATTCAATATACCGGAGGAACAACTGGACAACCAAAAGGGGCAATGTTATCACATTCGAATATATTATCAAACCTAGTTATATTAAATGAGTGGATAGGCTTGAAAAAGGGAGAAGACATTGCTTGCTCAGGATTTCCTTTTTATCACATAGCAGGCCTTTCTTTTTGCTTGAATTGTTTATTCAACGCTCAAAAACAAGTGATTATACCAGAACCTCGCGATATCAATTATATATGTAAAGTTCTTAAGAAGCACAAACCTTCGATAATAACAAATGTTCCAACCTTGTATCAACGCCTGCTATATAGCAAGAAATTTAAAAAACTTGATTTTTCAAATCTTAAGTTTTGCTTTACTTCCGCTGCGCCTTTTCCTACTGAATTAAAGGCAAGTTTAGAAGATATCATAGGTAAAGGGAAGTTATTGGAAATTTATGGAATGACCGAAACATCTCCTGTTATAACCCTAAATCCTGCTAAAGGGAAAAAAAAAACAGGATCTATTGGATTACCCATTATGAATACTGAATTAAAAATAATAGATCCCTTATCAAAAAAGGAAGTACCTATTGGTTCCCCTGGAGAAATTATAGTGAGAGGCCCTCAAGTAATGAAGGGATATTATAACAAGCCAGAAGAAACAAAGAACGCACTAGATGAAGAAGGATTTCTTCATACGGGCGATATTGCCGTGATGGACGAAGAGGGATATCTAAAGATAGTCGATCGGAGTAAGGACATGATAATCGTTTCTGGTTATAAGGTATTTTCAAAAAAAATCGAAGAAACAATCTACAGGCATCCCGCTGTTGAAAACTTAGCAATTATTGGAATTCCTGACCCAGATCGTCCCGGCTCTGAAATTGTAAAAGCATATATAAAAATTGATGACGATTTTCAAATGACTAAAAATCAACAATCATTAAAAGATGACATCATAAATTTTGCACGACAACGGTGCTCTCCTTACGAGGTTCCAAAGCGCATCGAATTTGTTAAAGCACTTCCATTAACTGCTGAAGGTAATATAGACAAGAAATCATTAAGAAATAAGCACGAATAATGTCATACACTAATTAAAATTAATTTTTGAGAGCAATTCGTCCTTCTTTTTCTCCCAAATATTATTAACGGCTTTTTTAATGGCTATTTTTGCTACCTTTTTTACTACAGTACGCTTTATTAACGCTCCAACTACATTTATGACTTTCTCTACGAGGAGAGCTTTAATGATACCATCGATAGAGTTGTCTTTTGAGGCTTTTTCAAGCATTTTCGCAAATACTTTCTCTACGGCCTTTTCTATTTTATCTTGATGTTTAGGTGAGATCTTATCCCTAAGCTTGTCCATCTATAGAAATCACTTTAGACGAATTTTCTATTCTATATTACTAATAACTAATCATAGTTTTCGTATTAAAATATTTAGGATCAAAGGAGAAAGAGATCATTTCAGTTTCAAGAAGTCTATAATGAAAATATTTTATCACTATCCTTTCAAACCTCAGATTTTTGATAGAAAGAATCTTTTCCACTTCAGATTCTGCGCACGTGTATTTCACGATGGCTTTAATCATTTCCCGGCCGAGTGGCAGGTTCGACGGAGGATCGGCAGAGCAGCCAGCACCCACCAAGAAGGTCAGCTTGCCCGATTGCTCCAGCAATTCTTTAAACGAAATATCGAGTCTTTTCATTCGAATTCCCTTGGATTTGTTTCTTAAAAACTAACACCATTAA
>JBHLMB010000037.1:3294-10964 GCA_048938565.1 Promethearchaeota archaeon
GATATTTCTAGCTGCTTTTAGGATATTTTTATTTAAGCTTGAAATGACTATTAAGATACTTTTTTTCTTTTTATATAACGGGACGATTCGAAGCCTAACATCAAGAAACATGAAAAAGAGCGATTAAAAAAATGCAATCCCTTTCACCCGCGTCAATGTTCACGCCAAGCGTCATCGTTGAGGAGGCGCTTCACGCCGACGATATCCGTCCTACGCTTCTCAAGTTGCTCCACATCCCGGATCGCCAGCTAAAAACGAGGATCGCGACCGAAATTGCCGCTTACTTTGGGAAGCGATTTTCAGAAAAAAGCAATGCCGCAGCAGCGTTCGTTGCCACCCGGGCGGGCGTGCCGGTAGGATTCGTCTCGTGTTCCTTGGATCCCCATTACAGGAGCTACGGGAGAAAGTGCGCCACTTTTGGCTGGCTTTTCGCTCCCGACGCCGACACGTGCGAGGGATTGTTGTTTCGATGCGAGCAATTCGCTCGAGAACACAAGCACCGCCTCTTGAGAGGGCCAATAAATCATCCCAAGGGCGTTGGAGGGATCGGCCTTCAAGTCAGGGGATTCAACCAGCAAATGCTCTACGGCGTGGCCTTCGGGCGTCCTCGCTCCCGCTTGAAATATTACCTCGTGAAGTCTGGCTACGAGCCCGATACCTCGTACGCGTGCGTGGAAGTCTCCGAGCGCACCTGGCAATCGGAAAAAAAAATTTTAAAAGAACAAAATATTAATGATGTCATTAAGATAAAGCAACGAAAGAGTGGATCCGTTAGTGGTTGGGTAAAGGACATCGGAGTATTTGGGACTTCACGATCTGATGAAAAACAAGCAATCTCACCAGATACGCTCTTTGAGAATTATTTCACAGAAGTTAAAACCTGGGTTGAATCAGGATACGATCCCGCCACGCTCGACCATTACAGAAGGACGGCATTACTCTTTGGACTGGCCAAGATCGGCGACCAAAAGGCCATTGCTCGCATACGGGAAGAAGCTTTCGAGAAACTGGGGCGAAACTGGGAATTCAGCGGAAACAGAACAGGCGACCTTGCTGACGGGATTTGCGAGCTCTAAGATAGCGTTCCTCAATGGGATTACCTCGCTTACGTGTCTCTCGACGAGGCTCTCGAAGTATTACTAGACAATCCCGAGGAAATTAATGCCCTCAAGAACATTGCTGCCCGGACCCCAATCCCATATTCCCCTAATATAGGCGACTTTCAGACTTATTTGGAACACGGAAACATCTCTCGGCGACCAGGAAGCCTGCAGTACATTCTCAGGGCGGGACGCATCGTTGAACTTGAACTGCTCCTCGTTGAAGAACCTGATTTTCCCCTTGAATCCCCGCTTGATTCCGTCGTTAGCGAGCTCGATCACCTGACGGCCCTTAAATCGCTCGTTTGCTTCGCTCGAAAAGAGTCCTTCCAAGCGCCTTCTTACAGAAATGACAACCCCCATAAAATTCATGATGTCAAGGAAAGAATGTTCGAAAAACTTGAACCGCCCGAGCATGCTGCCTGGCTCGTTCGAAAAAAGACCTTCGAGCAGCGACTCAAAAGCGCGGGACACGCAATCTCCATTTGGGACGAAGGGCGCGGTTTTGCAAACAATAAAGTCCAGAAAGACTAATGATAAAACTTGGGACCTGTTCGTCTTCTAATTTCAGGCGGATATGTTCATTGACATAAAATTCATGAAGATTATTAGCTTTCTTGCTCATCCCGTCTCAGTATAAAAAAAGTAGATAGTACTTAAAAATGTTACAAGCTTATTGGAATAGTAATTTAAAAAATGCCCTTTACTTTCCTTCTGCGTTATTACTCATATTTTAGGTGTTTTCTTAAAATGAAATTTTTCACTTTTAATACCAGAATTTTAAGTATAAATTTATATGTAGAAAATCCCAAGATATGTTTAAAATATGTTTGGTTAAATTGACACGATAATAGAGTTTGCCTTATCATTTTCATCGGTTGAGAATTTTTTGGTGATAATGAAAAAAAATTAAAAAAATTAAAAAAGCAATGTTTATATCTTGTTGTAAAGTAAAAATATTTTAAGAAATATTTATAATACAAATTTATAATAATACAAAAAAATGAGTGCCTGGACGATGGACGAGCAATTGAACACATTCCCTAGAGACTGTCCCTTAGACATTTATGCTAGCTCTTTCATAAAAGCAAAAAAATTAGATTCGTTGAGGTCGATTGGGGAATTGGAATGGTTAAGGAAAGTGCCCGCCTCAGTAATCGGGCAGAGGAGGCTGGCCCGATGAGCGAGAATAAGAGTTTCATCTACAAGGTCTGCGTAGTTGGGGACGGTGGAGTTGGAAAAACCTCTATGGTTCTTCGTTTTTGCGAAAACACTTTTAAAGAGAATTATATTATGACTATCGGTTCGAATTTCTCAACAAAAACCGTGGAATTATCCGACTATCCAAATATAACCGTAAAATTGCAATTATGGGATTTAGCAGGACAAAAACACTTCTCTTTCGTGCGTCCTCCTTTTTACAGGGGAAGTGCGGGTGTGGTGTTCGTGTTTGACTTGACGAGACGAAGTTCCTTTGCGAATTTAGCTGGTTGGAAGAATGAAGTCGAAAAGGTTATTGGTCCAGGAAAGCCATATTTATTGGTAGGAAACAAGCTGGATATTACAAACGATGAAACAAGAGAGATCAGTTTTCAAGACGGAGAATCATACAAGCAAGAATTAGGAGCAAATTCTTACATCGAATCAAGCGCTAAGGAAGATATTAAGATAGGTGATATTTTTAAAGAACTAACCGTGGCAATCCTAAAAAGCTCAGGAAAAATATAATACCTAGTTTTTATAAAAAAAATTGATTAAATTAAAATTCTGTTGTGGATTCTAAATTAATATAATATTCAATCTAAAATTTTATTTATATTAAAATCACGCGATTACTATGTTTGGAGCAGGAGGAAGGGCTTACGACCGAGCTCTAACGGTATTTAGCCCTGAAGGAAGATTATACCAAGTCGAATACGCTTTAGAAGCAGTTAGGCGAGGGACATTAGCTGTTGCTATCAAATCTAACACCGATGTATGCATCGCAGCGCAAATTAAGATTCCATCGACTCTCATGGATGCCGATGCCATCGATAAGATCTTTCAAGTAGATAACCACATTGGTGTTGCCATTTCTGGCCTACACGCGGATTCAAGAATGTTAATCAATTACGCTCGTGTTCAAGCGCAATCCTTCAGATTAACCTATGACGAACCAGTGCGACTTGGAATGCTCGTGAAAACTATTGCGGATATGAAGCAGATGTACACGCAATATGGCGGGATCCGTCCTTTTGGTTGCGCCTTATTCTTCATTGGTATAGACGCAAAAGGCACCCAAATTTTTACAACGAGTCCAAGCGGAATTTACAGGTCATTCAAGGGATACGCAATTGGAAGTGGAGAAACTACTGCACGAGAGTACATTACTAACAATTACAAGCCTGACTTGTCGTTTGATGAGTTGATTAATATGGCGTTGAACGCCTTAAAAGAATCAGTAGACGAAGAGATTACCAAGGACACATTGAGGCTTGGCTACATCAAGTCCGAGGATAAACAGTTTAAAATCTGTTCCAAGGACGAAATAGGGGTATTCTTGGCTAATTTAAAATAAATTGATTTATCTTTCTTCTCTCTTGTATCATGCAATCATTTAATTGAGTTTATAAAAGCATTACCTCCATTTGGAATGATACAAGTTGTTTTTGATTTTTAGATCTAGTAAATATTATATAATATCAAATCACAAATATAGTAATAATGAAGAACTTAAAATTGACTGGATTAAAATATCATACTGGAAAGTACGAGTTATTTGATGATAGGTTCGTATTTACTCCGCCACAAATCATCGATATTTTAGCTTCAATATATGGAGAGGGTGTGGTTTCATTATTGGTCTGGCTCGGAAAGAGAGCTGGTCGTGAAATGGTTCAAAATTGGGATACTAAATTAAAACCCAAAACAATCAGCGATTTAACCAAGCAATTCTTAGGTACGATGTCGCAACTCGGTTGGGGAAACTTTAAAGTCAAGGCAATTACTGAAGATCAAATTGTTATTTCACACGAGAGTAATATCGCTCTAGAAATGGATAATCCCCAAAAATTTATGTGTTATTTTATAAAAGGAATATTATCTGGATTTGGAGAATACGCAATGTATCAACCGAACACTCGTATTAGTGTCTATGAAACACAATGTGTTATTGACGATCAAAACGCAAAAAATTGTGAATATAGAATTACGAGAAATTAATGTGCTTTTTTTAAAAAATCTTCGATCTCATGAGTGAGGGAAGCAAGGAACAAGGTTTATAATACGATAAATATAAATTTTCTATTAGTCATTAGCTTAGTATGTACATAGATACATTCGTGTAAATTTTTAAACAATAGTGAATGGGATATTTATGGTAAAAAAAAAGAAAATTAGGGACGAGTTCCAAGCTGCGTTTGAAGCTGGAGACGATAAAACCATTAAAGAAATGCTGTCCACGCATTCTTGGCTTCTTGATGAGATGTCCCATGAAATGGACGAAACGATGTCGCAACAACATCAAATACTTGCAGGAATAGGTGTAATGGAAGATGAATATAACCAACCTGTGAGATTAGATCAAATCGCTATGTGCTTGAGAGATGATTTTGATGTTCATAGATCTGAAGGAGAAATCCTTTCAATCTTAAATGAGGTAGAATCACTCAATCTCGTGAGAAAAACAGTTGATGGTTGGGTCTTAACTAAAGAAGGCGGAACCGTATGCGATGAATACATAAATAAAACGAGGAAAGTAGTGTAGGATTTTATTTTACTTGCTTTCTTCTCTTGTTTGAAAAGCAAGTCTCGATATTTAAATATTGTAATGAATTTTTAAGGTAATGCTGAATATAATACTTAATCCATGTAGAATTTATTATTGATTATATTTTATTTTTATAGAGTTGAGGGTAGTGAACGAAGATAAAGAAGAATGGGACGAAAGTAAGCCGGATCCAACGAAAGAGGCATTTTTTTCTGATTTAATGGAAATGGAAGAAGAAATTGCATCAGAGGGATATGAAATCGTATCGCACGCAATCAACTTGATCAATTCTCAATATTACGACGATGCAATTGAAATGCTTCGTCAAGCTATTGGAATTTATAATCAAATAGATCGAAAAGAAGAGATTAACGCAATCGAGCAAAAAATTTCCGAAGTAATTGTCCTGAAAGAACAAAGCTTTATAAAAACTGAAATTGATGCTCCTTCAGCTGAAGGTAATAAAAGCAATGGAAAAATTGCAGACGATGAACATTTAGAAAACATCGAAGTAACCCATTCAAATTTATCTGATGTAGCACAAAAATTAGTAATTGAGGGAAATCAACTTGAAGAAATAGAGGAATTTGACGACGCAATTGGGAAATATGACGAAGCCCTTAATATATATAATGAATTAAGCGATAACGATCAGATTACTAAAATCGAGCTACTAATTGGAAATTGCTATTATAAAAAAGCAAATTTCTTGAAGAGAGGAGAAAAAGATGAAATTTTATCCGCTGATCAGGATGAGATAAAAAAAGGAATTATTACTGAAGAAAGCGAAGGATTCCAAGAGCTTCCTGATAGTGATTATGAGATAATGAAAAAAAAAGAAAGGTACTTATCTGATCTAGCATATAAATTAATGGTAAGAGCTTCGCAATGCTTAAAAAATCAAGATTATGATAAGGCCATCGAGTTTTACGAGGAAGCTTCCATTCTCTTTATGCAGCTTAACTGGGAATACGAACTAAATAAAATAAAGGAGAACATTTTAGAAATACAACGAAAAAAGACTTCGCTAGATACGAAGGAATCTGAACAATTTCTTGAGGATATTGGAGAAAAGCAAATGCTCTCAGAAGATATAATTGAAATTCCAATTGAGAGCGAAGAAAGCGTATTAAAATTAGAAGAAACAAAAATAAAGGATGAATTAGAGGCTGAGAATAAAAAAAGGGACGATAAAATCTTCGAAGAACAGATTTCCAAGATGGTAGAAGATATAGAAAAAAAAGTAAGGGATTACGAATCTGAATTGAGAAAAGATGTGAAGTACACATTGGATTCGATGGAATCTCCCTATTCCGAGGCTATTGATGTATATACGAACATCAAGGAAATGCTAGTTGAACGAGGTTGGACAAATTTAATCGTTCCTTATGTAAACCAAATTAATATATATCACCAAAAATTGAATAAGGATGAGAATTTAAGGATAATAGAAGAGAAAAAGATAACCCGTCAAAAACAAATAGAAGAAATGCATAAAATTGAAGAACAAAAGCCCGATTTAGATGTGTTTGAAAAGATAAACAAAGAAGTCAAACAAGAGAAAGAAAGGTCTATTGAAGAACAAATAAACGAAATACTCGATAAAGCCCAAAGAATGGATAGGGAATATGAATTAGAGCTAAAAAAGGGCAATTTTATAGACTGTCCGTATCCCGAAATCATTGATATGTACAAATCAATACAAACAATGTTGATTGAAAAGGGATTAACCCAAGCTGCCTCTGTTTACAATAATTCAATACGATTGTATAAAGATAAAATTCAAAAGGACAACAAGTTAAGAGAAGTTGAAGCTCAAAAGGCAATGATAGACGAAGATAAGGAAGATATAGAAAAGCTAGAAAAGATAGAGGAACACCTAGCTGAATTTGAGAAAAAAATGGATGTTATCCAGAAGATCAAGCAAGAAGAAACCGAAAAACAGAGTTTTAATGAAATAATTAACGAAATGATTCGAAAAATAGAAATTATGGATCGTGAATACACTCTAGCGCTAAAGAAAAAGAACTTTATTGAATGTCCTTATGATAAAATCATCAATATTTACCGCGAAATTCAATCATTATTGAGAGAGAGGGGTTTAGAGAAGGAGGCTCTTGCATACCATAATTCAATCAGACTTTATAAAAATAAAATCGAAAAAGACAAAAAATTACGCGAAATTGAGGCAAGAAAAGCACAAAAAGACAAGGAATTTGCTGAAGTTTACAAGGTAAAACCAATTAAGAAGCAACAAGAAGTAATAACTCCCGCTCCCAATAAGGCACGGGAGAAGGATAAGGCCGAACAAGCTATGAAGTTGATAGAGGATGCAGAGAATGAAATAAGAGTATATGAAACATACTTGAAAAAGGACATATTAAGCGTTGAGAGCCCCTTCGATAGGATAATTTCCTATTATAGAGACGCACGGAGGTTATTCCTCGATATCAATTGGACGGAAGAAGCAAATCGGCTGATTAAAACAATTAAATTTTATAAGGACAAGAAAATAAGAGACGACAGATTAAGAACAGTTGAAATGCAAAAAATCAAAGCTGAAAAAGCCAAACAAGAACATCTCGGAAAAAGGAGGGTAGAATTAGAACGATTGGAAATCGAACGGCAAAAACAGGGAGAACTGGAAAAAAAAGAAAAAGAAAAAGAGGAGATCAGGAACAAGCGAGAAAAGGCACTGTTATTAATGGACCAAGGTAAGAGAGAATACATGCAGGATAATTATCAAGAAGCGATTAAATATTTTGAAGGGAAGATACCTATCCTTGGCGTATGCCTGGGCCACCAAGCGATTGGTAAGGCCT
>JBHLMB010000570.1:0-2761 GCA_048938565.1 Promethearchaeota archaeon
TATTGCTTTCCAAGGAATTAAAATATTCTCATCTAGCAACATCACGCTATAAAGAATTTCTTAATGAATATACCTCTTGATTGTGAAATTATTTCACTCATTCAAAATCCATTAGATAATAATAACTCTTTTCTTCAGATGATTAACTTAAAAAAATTAGAAAATGAGATCTGATTATTGATATACAAGAACTCGTATAATATCTGCAATATCGTGAATGCGATCGGCTAAATCTTCTAAGACAATTATGCTATCGCGAATTCTGAGAAGTAATCTAATTTCTAAATCTTTATCGTTATAAATATGGTTCATGAAATCTCGGAAAACTTTATCAATGCTATTTTCTATTTCGTGTATCTTAGTCGTGTTTTTAAACACGTCTTCCGGCTTGTCCCTAAGACTTTTTATGGTCGTTTTCAAGATATTGGCCATTTCTAATATGGTATTGATGAGCTTGTGGTAGCGAGTTTTAATTTCTGAGTTTATATTAGGATCAATACGACTGATCATGTCTATAAATTCAAGTGCAGAATTGATGAGATTATCCATCTTCAAGATTAATTCGATGTATCCCCCTAAACCTTGAGCTCCTGCTTCTGAAAACTCCTTTATCAGGCGAATCTTGATTGCATCTCCGTCTTCCTCTAATAATTGCATTTTATTTTTCTTTTTTTCCAAGTTTTTGTTTTCTGACTGATCACTTTCAGCCCAACTCGAAAAAAAAACGCCCATATCACTTACTACGGAATATATGATCCTGCAATGCTCAATAAGCATCGTAATTAGCTGTTCTTTAAATTTTTTCATTGTTAATCGAATTTTTTTAATTTTTTATATTATTATATACCAAAAAGCCAATAAAAATAATAGTATTTCTTGAGCAAGATTATATTTAATTAATCCCAATAATAATGATTTAAGTAGTTTACATGTAATTCTGAGCTTCTGAATTCAGAATATTATTTTATTCTAATTGAGATTATTCTGTAATAAGGTTTATATATCGAGTCAAATTATTTCAATGTAAAACCATTAAACAGATTTGGAAATGTCCCTTAGAAAAAAACTCAAAGCCTACAACGAGATAACGGAATTTTCTGCAGTGGCCAGAAGGTATTTCATAAATAATTTTTACGATGGAAATTGACGCTGAGAATTCTCAGTCAACCATACACTTAACGATACTTGGAATACTTTTAGGACTATTCGTTGTTGTATTACATCCAGCTACACCAAAGATACTTTCAAGTTATGTATTACTTCCTGGAATAAGCACCGCCATATCGATGTTTATATCAGGGATTTCTGGTTCTTATTTGTCTGAAAGAGCGGAACAGAAAAAAAGTCACGATGAATTGAATAAAGCAATGGCCATCGTTGATAAAGCTGATGCTGAAGATGACGACTTGAAAAAACAAGAAGAAGAACTTAAAAAAGCAATGCTAAAACCTGTTAGCCTTAAGAAACACCATATAAAAAGCAAAAAGAAGAAGAAAAATATTAAATCAATTCGAAGTAAAGCAGAACGGTTTGCGGGAATTATCGTAGCATTAGTCAACGGTGGTGCGCCTTTTTTAGGTGGTTTAATCCCATTATTACCATTTGTGTTTGTAATGGAAGCCAATGTAATTACCTTTGTTATATCGTTTATAATTATTTTTATATGTATCATACTCTTAGGAGTATTTTTAGGACTAGTTTCGAAAGAATCAATCATTAAAAAGATAATTCAAATGTTAGCAGCATTCTTGTTGACGATTGTTATGGTTGTTATATTTTTAGGTTAATTGTCTCAAGAGAATCAATCTTTATAATATTTTTCATATTCCTTTTTTTGGTCATATTAATTGTTTAAATTCAATAATAGGGCAAATAAAATTCAAAATTTTTTGATTTCAAATTATTTATAGAAATGGATCATTTGGTCCCGAAACTTTTTATACCATAATTTCCTATATCTAATTAAGAACAATAGTTCAATTTCCTTGGATATGAAATTAGTTATTTCGAATGAATTAAACCAACAATAGGTGAAGTTCGATCGAAATTGTTTTTTAAAAAAGAATAATGGACAAAAATTGTAATATCTTTCAAAAAGAGGTAGAGCATTATTAAAACAAAAAAAATAGGTTGGTTGTGTAGTTACACTCCTTTAGAACTAATATATGCTGCAGGATTTCAACCATATCGCATTGAAGGACACGCAAGGGAGGTAAATAATTCTGATTCATATACGCATGCTAATATGTGCCAAGTTGTAAGATCTACGATCGACATTGCGGCAGAAGGAGGATATGATTTTTTAGACGGGATTATCTTTGTGAATTCCTGCGATGCAATGAGGCGCCTTCACGATGTTTGGAAGAACTTTTTTCCTTCAAAATTCATCCATCTAATCGATCTTCCTAAAGGAGACATTGACCCGATTAGACAAGCATATCTTCGCGAAGAATTCCAAAGATTAAAAAAAGCTCTGGAAAAGCAAGCATCAAAAAAAATACAATACGATGATATCAAAAAAGCAGTTGATACTTACAAAGAATCCAGAAAATTATTTCATCAAATGAATTCATTGAGATTGAGTGCCCCTCCTTCGATTTCTGGATGTGAAATAATGCAATTAATTTCCGAATTCTATAGTTCCGATCCTATTCTATGGAACGAACGCGTAAGAACATTGATTTACGAGAAGAATCATGTAAATTCAAATGAAAAAATCAATAAAAATGGTAAACCAAGAGTGTTATTATCTGGTAGTCCG
>JBHLMB010000571.1:0-2761 GCA_048938565.1 Promethearchaeota archaeon
TGCGATTTTATATGATATCTTTAGACTTAGTTTTAAATTGTTCGGTGTCAAATAATATTTTCTCGTTTTTATCAACGATTCTCCTAATAGCAGGTTTTTTACTTTTATCAATTACTTTTTGGGCTTGTTTTTTTGCTTCCTCTAGAATTTTTAAATTTATATAAGTCTGTGTTCTTTTATATTTCATTGCGGGTTTACCGACATAAATCCAATTAGGTTCAAGTACTTGGCCTATATGTGTTGTAGCCCAAACTCCTAATGTGCAACTATGACCAATTATCGTACCTGGAGCAATCACGGAATTCCCTCCTAGAACGACATGATCACCAATAATAACTTTTCTTATTATCAAATAGTCCTCTTCTTTAATCCTGACGATCATACTCGATAGTACTACAGCACCTTGTCCAATCATTATGTTTCTTCCATATTGAATAAATTCAGTATCGCTCCAACCATCGAACATCGTGGATTTGAAATCGGCTGTCATTGTTCTCATGCTGCATATTTTAAACGCGAAATTACTGACCCAAGGAAAGCAAAAATTATTCCACACCCAAAAAACATGCTTCTTCACAGTCGTCCGAAGACAAAAATATTTATAATCTTTATTTTTTTTATTTACTCTAAATAAACCCTCCTGAGGCAAGTGGAGGAGCTCTAATATGATAAGAGTAAGCTTGCTCAGGACTAAACATACTAAAAGATAAACCGCCCACCACGCAAATACATCTAAAAAAATAAGAAGTATTCTCAGATTATGTACATCTTGCTCCATGGCAAAATCAAAAAAAGTTAATACCATAACAGTCGGGAGAAGCAAGGAAACAATGTTTAAAATAATATATAGAATGCTTGAAGAAAATGACCACCTAAAAGCATTAGTTGTGATAGGGATCTTCGAAATATCTAGCTTACTTACCTCTGAATCAATATGTTGTGTGTCTAGATCGTCATTCTTCGACAAATTCATCACCTAATATCGTTTTAATCTCTTCATTACTCAATTTTTTCAAAGGAAAGCCCCCATATATCCCATTCTTGCCCATCTTATCGTATTTAATAGAAGTACTCATTGGCAACCATGTTGAATTATCTCCCACTTCCAAACCGGGCATGCCACCTATCATTGCGTTATAGACGCAATTATCGCCACTTTCTGCACCCCAAAAAGTCAAGTTTTCACTTCCGTACACCCCATCTACAAGGTGGTTCGAAATGTGAGAAAAAGTTCCGGCATAGCAATTTTTTCCATAATCAATATGGCTATGTATGTAGCATTCTTCCAAAACGGTCCCTTTTCCTATTTTATTTGAGCCAATAAACTTGAGTTCCCAATTAATCAGCCACGGAAATGGAGAACGGATAAATGCAAAGATGGGATATTTCATTAAAAACGATCCAAAATGATAATAATCCAAGGCAGTAGTAGTGTCATCTAAATTTCGATCAAAGACGCCGTGAACAGGCATTCGTTTATCAGCAAATCTAAAAAATAATCGCGTGAATAACGCAAGAAAAAACAAGCGGATCAAATATATGACAATAAACACCAATGGAGTACATAATAAATAAATAATAACGCTCCTGTCAAGCAATAGGTCCAAGGAAAAGTGTAGAGATAATATATTTGGTTCGAAATGAGCATAAAAATAAAAGATGAATAAAAATCCAGGTAATATAAAAGATCCGGCGATAATTAAAAAACCAGAAGTAATATAAAGGTGAAATGGTATTCTCAATTCCTTACTATGAGTTTGTAATAGTTCAGGATCCAGATCATTCTCAGCTAATTGTCCAAAAACATGATTTTCAATCACGGTTGTATCATTAAATTGAGAATTATCGATTGATTTTTTAGAAGGAATACCAGAATAAGTAGAGTTTGCATCTATTTTTTGGTCTATGGTAGTCAGGGAGATGGTGTCTAATATCGAATTGTTCCCTATTACTGTACCTGGTAAAACAACAGAATGAGCACCAATTATTACATCGTTTCCAATCTGGACTCTTTTAATGATGATCTTATCTTTAACGATTAGATTTGACATTATAATGCTTCCTTGTCCTAATTTGACATTCTTTCCACACTCTATAAATTCACAGTCGTACCACCCTTCATTCAATGAAGTTGAAAAATGTGTTTTTAAACCTAATATTCTCGAAACAAGTAATTCAAGAAAAGGTAGGGATAATTGTCTTGATAACCAAAGTGGCCATTTTCTAATGACTGCTCGCAAACTCCAATAACAATAATCTCTATTACTCTTATTCCTTATAAAAATGCCTTCTTTTGGTTTATGGATGATATTTGTTATTATTAAGAAAAATTTCGCAACGATTGCAGAATAAAGAATTAAAATCAAATAAGCTGAAAAGAAAGCAAGGGGAAATAAAACAAAAAAAAGGGCATCTTGAACGGTAAATAATTGCCAGTAATACCAAATTATCAAAAAAGAAGGCTGAGCGCTAAATGTGATTATTAGCACATAAATTATTAAATATTTTTTCTTAGCCATTGTATTTGTCGTTCTTGCTCCTTCTCGAACTGAAGATGGTATTGAAATTGGAAGATCACTTGCTTGTTTGTTTAGGTAATAAAGTTAAGGCAATGAGAATAATTAAATCTTTATTTTTACAATTAAAGCAAGAGAAAGCACCATCTCTTTAGTGCGGTGATGAATCTTGCCTAAATCTCTATTCTTTCTCTCCCCCCTTAATTATATATTGCCTCGTTTTAAATTTAATTGATGAATGAAAA
>JBHLMB010000038.1:0-10954 GCA_048938565.1 Promethearchaeota archaeon
ATCTTGAATTCCTTTAGTAAAATAATAAAGCTTTTCTAATGATTCTACAATGATTCTTATATCTTCTTGAATTTCGCTAGTATGCCCAAAAACCATTTGATACTGAGGCAGTAATATGTCGCCTACAAAAGCCCAACCTTGCTTTTTTTTTAATAAATGCATTGAGATTAGGTTGAATGACCCGGCATTGGAAGGATATCAAATATAAACCCTGAAGGGGTTGTAAATTGAGTGGAATATGTTAAGGTATCAAAACCAATAAGACTTGTTTCTCCCCAAGTTATCTTTCGATATTATTTATAATCCCAACCCTTCTTTAATAATTCAACTGAGCCTGGAGGACAATAAACAGGAATTCTATATTTTTTAAGTAAAAAACTCCCTGTACCCGCATGATCTTCGTGTGTGTGAGTCAAGTAACAAGCTATTGGGAAATCTTTTTTAGGCAAGGTTCGTAGAAATTGATCCATTTCGCCAACGCTACCCAGGACTCCGCAATCAATCAATATCCTATCTACTAGATATGCTGAAGTCCAGAAGGGTTTTTCCATTAAAGCGTTATTACTGCTCCATTTTCACTCTAAAATGGGATTATTTGTATGTCGAATAAATTCAACAACTATTGTGTAGATCAATAAGTAATGTTTTATTAAAATTTTAGTTCATTAAGGTTAAATTTATAAGAAAACCGATTTTAGAAAGTGATATGGAAACATTTGATCTCGTGGTCATTGGAAGCGGTGCTGGCTTAAGCGTGTTAAACACTGGTTTAAATATGGGTCTTAAATGCGCTCTAGCCGAGAATTCTAAGTTAGGGGGCACGTGTTTAAATCGGGGGTGTATTCCATCAAAAGTGCTCGTTTATCCCGCTGATATGATAAGAGAAGCCGAACGGGCTCAGAAAGTAGGCTTAGAATATTCTTTAAAATTTCTCGATTGGGAGTTAATAAGCAAGAGAATGTGGAGTCAAATTGATCAAAATAAACACATAGAAGAAGAGCTCAAACATATTCCAAATCTCAAAGTATATCGAGGAAACGGGGAATTTACGGGTAAATATGGGATCCAAGTTAGGGCCCTGGAGGATGAGTCAATAGTAGAGAAATTCAATGGAAAAAGATTCGTGATATCCTCGGGTGCTCGTTCTTATATTCCTCCCATAGATGGATTGGAAGAGACGGAATATGTAACGAGCGAAAGCTTTTTTGGAGATAAATTTCCGAAAAAACCGTGGAAAAGCTTGATCATAATTGGAGGAGGCGTTATTGCCGCTGAATTCTCGCATATGTTTTCAGCATTTGGAACAAAAGTTACCATAGTCGAAATGCTTCCTCGTCTTCTATCAACGGAAGAACCCGAAATAAGCGAATTCGTGGAATTAAATTTTAAAAAACACATGGATGTATATACTAATCATCGGGCCATAACAGCAAGCGTTAAAAAGGGACTTAAAAGAGTCTTAATTAAAAATGTTCAATCTGGGGAAGAAAAAGAAATTGAAGCAGAAGAAATATTGATTGCTACGGGTTTAAAATCCAACGCAGACATCTTGAAAGTTGAGAATGCAGGAGTTGAAACAGATGATCGAGGTTGGATAAAAACAAACGAATTTCTTGAGACTAATGTCGAGAATATCTGGTGTCTTGGAGACGCTAATGGAAAGTATCAATTCCGTCATAAAGCAAATTACGAATCTGATATTTGTACGAATAACATCTTTGGAGACGAGAAAAAAAAAACAGACTATTCTTCCGTTCCTTGGGCTATATATACGCATCCTCAAATTGGACATGTGGGAATGACAGAAGAACAAGCAATCGAAGCAGGCCACGAAATTTATGTAGCAAAAAGACACTATTCCTATATCGCAAAGGGCTTTGCAATGGGATTCGTAGAAGGAGACATCGACGACGGATTCGTGAAGCTTGTCGTTGACAAATCGTATAAGATCCGTGGTGCACATGTTGTAGGGCCTCACGCTGCTCTTCTAGTTCAACCATTTGTTTATTTAATGAATTCTGGATTTGCGTGCAATTTTGCTGAAGAGGATTCAGACGATCTCATTCCTAATGTAATGGGTGCTTGCCCTGAGGGAGGAACATTTATGCCAATATATCATTCCATGGTCATTCATCCTTCTCTCAATGAAGTCACAGGGTGGGCTATTGGTGCTTTACGTCCAGTTAATATTAAAGCAAGAGATCACCATCACCACTAATTTCCTTTATGTAATTGAGATTAAATTATAATTAGAAAAAAAAAGGAATTATAATAATTCAAGATGTTTAAGGTAAATCTCTAATGTGTCAACATCGTCGTTTTTAATTAAGTCAAAAATGATTTTTTTAAGAGTATTTGGTTCAAACCTGTCTATTTCCGATTGTATTTTACGAATCACCACTTGCTTCATTTCTAAATCTTTTATATAAGGATCGTATACAATCAACTAGAAGCCCTCTTTTTTAGTTTTAATTTGATACTTCTTCCAATAGACATATGTGTCTGTTATTCATAAAAACACTGCTATTATAAGTTATAAACTCTTTATAAACAGTCTTAAAATGGTCTGAGAATCCAGATTATGTGAGTATTTAAATTGAAGTAACAAAAATTGGTCCTCATTAGTTTTTAATTCCTAATATTATTTATAATAATTATAATGGTTGTAAAAGCTGGTAGAATAGGATATTTAAAGAATTTTTTTAACAAAATTGATCCTTATATTTCTAATGTGGTATTCTCTGTTATCCTAAGGAAACCTAGAAGTTATCCTTCAATGATTAGACTTGCAAAATCATATTTAACGGCTCGAAGTATTAGGGAAAAACATTTAATAGAAGGTATTAAAGTTCCTCCTGTTCTCATTATGGGAGTCACTTCTTCTTGCAACCTATCGTGTAGCGGTTGTTATGCTGCGGCAACTGGTACATTATCCATGGAAAATACAAGTAAAATGCTCAAATTATATGATTGGAAAAAAATAATAGATGAAGCTACGAAATTAGGAGTATTTGGTTTTATAATTGCAGGTGGCGAGCCATTCTTGGTTCCCAAAATCTTGTCAATTTGTTCAACATTTAAAGACAGGATTTTTGCATTTTTTACCAATGGGACCGTTTTAAAATCGAAGGATATAGAAAAACTAAAAAAAGTCCACAATGCCGTAGTTATGGTGAGTGTAGAAGGAGATCAAGTGTTAACAAATGACAGAAGAGGCCGTGGAGTCTATGAAAAAGCAATCAATACGCTCGCTTTACTAAAAAAAAACAAGGTGGTTAGTGGAATATCCATAACAATAAATAAACTTAACTATAAATATTGGATGGAAGAAAAAAACCTAAATCTATTGGTAGCTAATGGAATTAAACTAGTATTTTTCTTAGAATATGTACCAATTAACCAAGACACGGAACTTATGCTAGCACAAAATGAAAGAAAATCCTTCAGGGATAAAATATTAGAATATCGAAGGACAAAAAACATTTTAATTCTCCATTCGCCTGGAGACGAAGAATTAAAGGGTGGTTGCGTATCAGCGGGTAGAAGTTTTGCTTACATAACCCCAAAGGGTGATCTTACTCCTTGTCCCGTGTCTAACATCGCTACCCATAATCTCATGATGTCTTCACTGAAAAATGGATTAAAAAGCTCGTTATTTACTCTTATTAGAGAACAAGATTATTTATTAGAAACGGGAAATTCGCCTTGTGCTTTGTTTTCACACCAAAAAGAGGTTCAAGAAATCGTCAAAAAAGTGAATGGATATTATACATGCTTGTAATTATTCAAAAAAAAAGAAAAAAAAAGAATTTAATCTATTACCACATCTACGGTGTGAAATTCCTCTTCGATAAATGGAACTTCAACCCTTAAAAGACCATTTTTATAAGTAGATCTCGCTTTTTCAGCATCAACAGGACAACACAGTCCATATCCTCCCATATATTTAACGCTATCTGATTCTCCAACTACAAAGAGGTTTTCCTCATTCATTTTTAGTTTAATTGTATCTTTTTCTACACCTGGGAGAAAAATTTCCATTACAGTTCCAGTTTCGTCATCGTTAGTCCAAGAGCAGATTTCAGGCGTGAGTACTACTTTTTTAGGCTCTTTTTCAGTAATCTCTTTCTTTTCTTCAATAACGCTTTCTGACATTTTTTTTCACATTAAGTTGTATATATTTTGATTATTAATAGAAAAACCACATATTTATGGGTGCTGCTAACAAAATGTAAGGAAATTAACTAATATTCAAATATTAGTTAAGTAATCATTAAAAAACACCAATTTTATTTTAGATTCCTTTTATAAGTCTGTTTATAAATAGTTTTTTTCCATTTAAACTCAGAAAATTAGGTAATCCTAGAAATAATATATTTCTTAACCATATGGTGTGGTTTATAAGACATTTTTGCGTATCTTAATCCTTGTATTCCAAGATCTTGCTCTCGATTAACGAAGATTGTTGATGTACAGCAATTTTTTATAAAAAAATTGTTTATTGCCTGATAGGATCCCTCATAATCCGCATAGGCTTTTTCTATATGAATTACTGTTGTTTTCTCATTTAATTTTTCACCGATAGTATAAGCAATGCATTTATCGTCAACAAATAAGGCACCTCCTGTTATTAAAAGCTTTTGAAAATTATCAAAAGCATCAAAAATCGCATTTTGCTCTTCTTGGAGATCTTCATTACTTTGACATTCATTTGCATCACACCACTCTATTTGAAGCTGCTTGCAAGATTCGATGTTCTTTTCATTGATAAGGAAAAATTCGTGTTTATAACTAGAAAGAAATTTTTGTAAGTTTCTCCTTTTTTGTCTTAACCTATTACCGGTGAGTGATAATAACTCTTTTTTATCGTAGACATAATCCCAATTGTTTCTATCTTCAATTATATCGATATTTAGCTTATTACTTTCTTTTAACTGTAATAAAGCTCCCTTAATGGATTCAGGAACCCTATGAAATTCAATATTAATATTTTCCGATAGAATTTCCAATATGATCCTTTCAGGAAACTTTCCTATAGGTGGTAAGAAAAAAAGGGCGTCCCTTCCGCTTATTGGTCTTTTCCATTTTTTTAAATAACTATTTGACCAAATCAATAAGTGATTCTTCCATCCTTGGTACAAATATTCGTAGTGATTCTTCCAAATAAAAAGGTTAGAAAAAGTAAATTCAGATATCTCTGGAGGATAAGTTTTGAAATAAAGATCAAAAATTGCTTTATCCTTAAGGGTTATTTTTTTTCCTTGAGTAAATTGTATACTTGACTTCAAGTTAATAAATAAAAAGAATTTATTTGCAATAAAAATGATATAATTTCTGTTATTTTTAAGATTTATCGTATCAGAATTCAATCAATTTGCGACTAAAGTACCACTATTAGAAAAAGGAATGTCTTGAAATTCTGAACATTTTTTCAAATCTTTAATCCGACTACGTAAAGTTACTTCGTTTGTCTTAGCTGCGAGTGCAACTTCTGATTGGGTTTTTTTATATTCACTTTTTATCGCAGCTAAATATAATAGAGAGGCGGCAAAACCCTTTGGATCTTTACCATTTAAGTTCAATCCATTCTGACAGGCACGAGAGTACAGTTCATGGGCATTTAATTGTATGCTCGTAGGTAATTCTAGCTTATTTCCAAAATAAAAAATGAGTTGTTCTACAGTAATTGGAGAATATTTTAAATGCATTTTAGGTAAGATTTCCCTAACTATGAATCCTAAAGAGCGGATAATAGTATGCCTTGAAACAAGCGAAACTTCCGAAATATCGTCAAGCAATTTTGGAAACTCGTGAATTCTTATTGCTGCGTATAAAGAAGCCGCTATAAATCCTTCAATCGATCTTCCTATAGTGAGTTTTTCTTTAGCAACTGTAGTGTAAATTTTCCAAGCCATATCGTTGACATATTGTGGCACGCATAATCTCGTCGATAGATACTTTAATTTCGGTTTAGCTTCCCACAAGTTCCGTTCCAAACCAGATATGAGTGATCTGTGAATTTTCGATAATCTCGAAAATAACTCCCGTTTTTTCGAATTAAACCCTGATCCCTTGTAATCCTTATTATATTTTGAGAGATCTGTCCTTGGTCCAAATTCTCTCCAAGTTGGTTCGCTACAAACCCTGTTCTCTTTTTCTTCGTTGTTGTAAGCTCGTCTTTCTTGATTTGAGAACAGCTTATCTACGACTTCTCCACAGTTATGACATACCGCATAACCATTCTCGAACGAAATCAAAGGATTATTGCAACAATCCCTTTTTTCGCCGAAAAAATCAGTTTTATTGGAATGCTTTTTCATTTCTATAGTTTTTCAAGTTTATATTTTTATTATTTTTCCCACTTTTTTAGGAAATATTAGAAATAATCAGTTTTTTCACGATCCTAGGAAAAATATTCGTAGATAAATGTGAGTCTTTAATTTCATAAACAAAATGTTAAAAAAAGTTCTAACTCTTAAATGAGACCAACATTCATTCAAGTAAGCTACTCTATTTCAAATATTATTTTATGGTGAGTATATTTCGAATTTAAAAGCAATAATACTTTTTTGACGAATTCCTGAAGGTTTTGAGAGTAAATAGGTCTTAATTTTTCTTGTTCTAGTAAAAAATCGTGTATCATCTTCCTTGTATTATCGGGACCGTTTGATGAAAGATACGACAACCAATGTATTGAAGTTCTGCAAATTCTTTCTATATCTTTGTTAGAATATAAATCTTTATCAAAAATTAATTCGTGATGTTTTTTTATAGCATTCCCAACTCTTTTCAAGTAATCAGCAATCCCGCTCGAATAGCGACATAAAGATATTAAATTGGATGTTATGCGGGAGCTTCTCGTGTTTGCAGCCTCTTCAAAGGAGTGCCAGGTTTCATTCCACTCTTCTTTGTGCCTCCCTCCATTCTCTAAAGCGATGTTTATTATGTCACTGAGGTCCACATTATGTCCTCGCTTTATCTTTTTACGCATCACTTCTCTCAGACTGGATCCTTCTAAATAACTTCCCGCACCAAAGTTCATCAACATGTTTGTATCATTTGCAGCTACGATCGTTGAGCATTGCCTTTCGTTGGTAAAAGGGTGGTCCCAAAATACTTCTTTTTCCCACTCTCTCGTAATTTTATTTTTCTTCCATCCGTTTTGTTTTAACGAGTGTTCTAATAAAGCCACATCATAAGTCCAAAAATCTATGTCGTCCGTGAATCTTTTACGACGCCAATCCCTATTTGTGTATTTACCCAAATAAACTTTCATAGTCCCTCTTACTAGCGAAAACTTGCCATATTCCAGTGCTTCGCATGCATTATCGCAAAACTTATCATTTGGATTCTTAGAGATCGATGTGATATCGTTGAGAATGATTCTTGCCTCCCCAGCGACGATATCACAGGGAGTGCTTCCATCGGAAGGATACATTCGAGAACCGCCATCTAAAAACTTTTGAAAAAGCTCACGCTCGTCCGTAGGAATTACATAATGAGGATTATTAAAAAGCATCTTGCTAAAAACATAATGCTTAAAGCCTTTTTCATCTATTCGCGTTTTACTAATTAATGGGGTAATTTCTCGAATATTATCTCCATTCTTTATTGCATCAGCTTTAGTGTCCCAGATACCATTCATTTAGTTCTATACCATTTTTTTTTACTTTATTTAATTTTCCCCAAGATTGTATTACAAATCCTCAGTAAAGAAATGTTTACTTATGAAATATAATGTTGAAGGTTAATTCACTTATTTTAATCATCAATCAAAAAACAAATCCTAAATTTTTCTTCTAAACACTTAGACTTGATGAAAGTTCTTATAACTTCGTAAATACATCTGTTCTGGCCTTTTTAACTAAAATTGAACCGTCTTTAGCGTCATAGATAACGGAACGCCCTCTTTTTCCGCCTAAATCGATCTTTTCTATTGGAATATTGTTTTTTTCTAATTCTTCTATGACAACTTCCGAGTTTTTTATCATGTGGTCGACATTAATAATATGCGCTCCCCCTATGATGATGGCTTTTATATCCTCCTTGCGCGCTCCGTGAGAAATTAGCTCTTTTTGAAGTTCTTTTATGGATGTATCGATATATTTATGGGGTAGGGTTAGATACTCGTCATCTTTAGAGGTTTGTGAATCAGGGAGCATTATATGGGACATGCCATGAACATCGTTCTTCCTATCTCTAAGAATTAGCGCAATGCAAGAACCTAAACCGTAAATTACCATTTTTGAGGGTTCTTGATATGAATGCACGATTGCGTAATGAGAAGATTTCACGAATAACACGTCTTTGAGGGGAACGAGAACACGATCCTTGCGAATTGATGCTATTTTCTTTTTTTTCTTTGGTTCATTCTTTAATGCAACAATCGGTTTCGGAGGCTCTTCCACCTTTTCCACGCTGGTCATCTTATAGATTTGACTAGCAAATTTTATGGATTCAAAACGGGAAGGAAGTCCTTGAAGGTTCTCACCTTCCCCAACCACTAATAATGTACCTATTTTAGAATTTCTTTCAAATAACTTTAATAGTTTTTTCCTGGCCTCCTGCGTGATCGTGCTGATAAAATTCCTGCAAACAATGAGATCGTACTTAATCGGTTGCGAGTGTTCTTGCAAAATTTCCTCGTTTAGAAAAATCACTTTTTTTTTTATATTTTCATCGACAATATATTTTTTTCCAGATTTTTTTCCTGAAATAACTTTGAAATATTCTTCCTTGATCTCTAAGGGCGTGTTAACGAGAGTTTCTTCTTTATATACACCATCCAAGGCGATTTCAAAAGCATTATTGAAAAAAACTGAACTATATATTTTAAATTCAATCAAATCGTTGTATGTTTTTTTTACATTCTTTAGAAAAATAGCAAAAGTATATGCTTCTTCTCCTGAACAACCAGGATAGATCCATGCATTTATGCGCTTTTTGGTATTTGTTATCTTCGTTTTCACTATTTTCTCTAATTTCTTGAGCAATTCTTTATTTTTAAAAAACTTGGATTGCTGGATTCTAAAAGAATTAATGAAATAATGAATTTCCTCGCGATTATTGATAATATGAATTAGATATTGCCTTAAAGAGCTTAATTGTATCTCATCCATTCGCTCGTGCAGTTTTGAAATCAAATATTCCTTTTTAAAATGGTTGAAATTAAGATTAGTCTCGTTTTTTATCAAGTCTATAATGCGATCAATTGGTTTTAAATCAGCATCGAGATTAATCGTTTTTAGTTTCACCATTATAGCGATTAAATCTGTAAGTTACTTCTCCAAACTATTTCTAATATACGATAAAATTCCACATTTATAATTATTTTGATATGAGAAAACTATGAAATATTCAGTCTATGAGGATTTTTAAGACTATTCATTTTTATTTTTTATAACGCTCAATTTATTAATATGAGCTTTCTATTTCATCCCCATGAATGTCATAAATGAGTCATTATTAAAGATGGAAGTTGTTAAGGGTTCAGAAAAATTGTTCAAGCGCGAGAAGGAAATGTGAGCATAAGAATTCCTGGTAGGAAGGAAATTTTCATCACTCCAACATTCAACCAATATGAAAACACGAGAAAAGCAGACATGTTCACATGAAATTCGATAGAACAATACTAAGTGAAGGAAGAAAACCATCCTCAGAATATAAACTACATGTTGATTTAAATAAGGTATGTCCTAAAGTAATGGCTGTAATTCACACTTATTCTCCGTGTACAACTATGATGTCTGTCGCTCGTAAAAAAATACCCGTTTTGATCGAAGAGCAAGTGATATTTCTTGGGGGTTATATAGATGTGTCAGAGTTTGCTTCTGCACACACGGAGGAATTCAGCCTTAAAGCAATTAAAGCCCTTGGAACGAGAAATGGAATTCTCATTGCAAATCATGGCGTCCTGATATGTGGTAGAACAATGGATCATGCCGTTAAAATGGCGGAACTCGTTGAAAAACTAGCGTGGATTCATAATGGTCCTTCGCAATTAGGAGAGACGAAAATCATTTCGGAAAAATCCTGTCCTATGTTCATTGAAGAGTTCGAGGAGCGCTTCGCGACACATATTTATACGCTTTAATTTACTCCAATTCAGGATCATCCGCGAGCGGACAAAACGAAATAAACGCCCGTCAATTAGCTGGCGGGGTGGATTATGTTCTATCCGTTACGGGTGCGAGAGAGGTCGACATCGTTGGACACAGCATGGGAGGCTTGAGTTCTTGATGGTATATTAAATACTTAGGTGGAACTTCCAAGGTTGACGATTACATCTCTCTTGGTACGCCTCAACACGGAACAATTATATCTTGGACCGGAGACATGCAACCAGGAAGCTGGTTCTTGACTCGATTGAACTTTGGAGACGAAACTCCTTCAGGAGTTACCTGGACGACGTTTGAAGCACTGGAGATACTTTGGTATTACCCTTGGACACCGCTGCTTTAAGAGGTGCTACGAATTACTTGATTTACGGTGTTGACCACCTGAGCATACCCAGCAATTCACAATACTTTAGCATTGCTTATAATGCATGTAATGATTAAGGAAATAAAAAAAATAAACAAATTTATTTAATCAACTTCGGGTACAATCGATATAGGTTGTCCCTCCTTTTTTTTTTATCAAGCACAAGTTCAAGTGTTATATTGAATTTTAATACAATCGAATGTAGTATTCTTGAGCCTAGAATGTGGCTTTTTGACATAGAATATTTCAATAGTTACCCACATGCCTTTATATATCACCAATTTCTTGAATATATTAATATATTCAAAATAGAATATGGTGAAATCTATGGAAAATAAAAAAATTGTAGTGGCTTCTTTATTAGTCGGGATTGTACTGGGAATCGGCATGGTTTTTTCTTTAGTCGGGATTGTACGAGGAATCGCTTTTTTTTTATGGATAACTTTAGAGGAAATATTTTTAATGACAGCAA
>JBHLMB010000572.1:0-900 GCA_048938565.1 Promethearchaeota archaeon
CGTGCTTTCCATCCCCCCAATCGACGGTGAAATTATAATTTCCATTTGGTTCTAGAGGTAATGCGACTTGATTATAGTTACTCGTACCAGGATTTGTAGTATCCCATATGGATGAAAAAATAGTAATATTGTCAACATCGTCCCCTTCTCTAGCTTCTTGGAAGGGAGGTAATAAAAACATTAAACTTACAAACATGATACTCGTTATTAATACGATAAATACTCCTATTGTTGCTTTTTTTTTTTTAATCATTTTTATCCCATTTAGAATTTGGAATTTGGATTTTTGGTAATTAAGATTCTGATTGAACATTTAAAAATATTTCCCAAATGAATACTTCGTTGACAATTACCAATCATAGGTGAATTATCTAACTACAACAGCTGAATACGTTCGAGTAATGTGGGATAAAATCCAAAAAAGTAAAGATCGTAATTGATGGGAAAGAAAACGACTTAAGCGATATTCGTCAGAATTAACTCCTAATCGCTAAAATATGATGAGGAAGGTAATTATCCAGCTTATTTATTATTCTTATTTCAAAACGATTCTCCTTCAATGATATGAGAATATTATAAGGCTTTTTTTGATTTGAAAAGAAATAGAAGTTTATCAGAATAAAAATGATATCTTTTAAAATCATGGTTATTATTAAGTAACCCAATATAAAACAGAAGACAATATTCAAGACAATGGTAATAGAATCGCTCGTATATCTCCAAAATTCGTCGCTAAATTTAGCGTCTGTAATTTTGCAACCCGAGATATCTTACAATCCTACTTTCATAGCCATAACGAAAATTAGCGGCCCAAGCCTAGCCTTACTCAACCAAGCTCCATGACCAGCCCTACACTCTTTTTAAAATACGCCCCGCCCGCGTTAATCATTCTTTAAATTT
>JBHLMB010000572.1:910-2757 GCA_048938565.1 Promethearchaeota archaeon
GAATGTTTTTATCGCCTCTTTCGAACGGTAAAAATTCGAACGGGGAGAAAGGCACTTTCTGAAGCCCGAATGTATTCGTACGATCCAATCATAACCATTGGAGATGAGACCATTTATTTTGAAACCTTTTCTAATGACATGACAAGTTATGCATTCTTGTGTTTAAACGCAGAAGCGTTTAAGAACATTCAAGAATGGGAACCTGGAATGACTAATGTGGATTTTACTCCTGATTTTATCAATGGGTTGCGGAAAGCTGGTGCAAAATCCGTAAAGAGCTTGTATGTGGATCCTAATGGATTTGGAGTGGATACAAACGAAGAAACATTGGTTGAAAAAAAAGTTGACCTTCCCGAAAATTGGAATATTGCCTTAGATAACATGCGGGGATTTGTCAATCCAGATAAAATATCCGAAGATCTGGCAGATGTCCAAAATTTCGTAAGGAGATCCGTTTTCGGTCCTTTCTGCAATCAAAGATACGCTAAAATCGATTCGGGATGGATACCCAAGGATGGCTGGAGTTTTGCTAGGTTAAACTTGAGAAAAGATTTAGGACATATGATCTATGGAAACACGAGCGCCCCGACCGAACGGTTTGATGGGAGGCAAAATCCAAAATATCAAGCCATTCGGAGTAAGCGAATGTTAAGACAGCTAAAGTCATATCTTTTAGAAGTAAAGCATCTTGCTCACGGATTATGGGAAGTCACGGGAAGCGGACGAGTGAGAAGAGTTTCAAAAAAGAGCTATTATTACGAGTGCGACTGCGAAGATTACAAATATCGCGGAAAATGGAATCCTGAACACAGGTGCAAGCACATTCGAGCAGTTATAAGACCAAAAATTGATCTACGCAATGTAGGTCAAGACAAATGGGAGGCTTTTGAAATTTACGACAACAAGAAATATCAAGGCAAGGTTAATGTGGAATTCAAAGATCTCAAGTTCACATGTTCATGTGACGAGTTCAAAAGCACGAATATTTGCCTTCACGTGATAGAAGTTATGAAAAGTGAAAAGGATTTTCAATTCGACGAATTAAAACAAGATCTTACTTCACAGAAATAAGTAATGATTATAATTTGATCAAGATTACTATTTGCATTTTCCTCAGCATATTAAATATCTAAATTCTTTTAGTTGATGTGGCTGAATATGTTAAATCACAGCTTGTCCTTTTTTTAATTGAATAAAATCAAAAATTGAATTTTTTTCGACAAGCCATTCTTTTATTAGCATCTCAGCTTCCTTTTTTGTCACATTCAAGTTTACTCTCCCTTGCAAATGATATTTCTTAATATTAGATCCTTGGAATAAATATAATATAAAAAATTTAGTTCAATTTTAATAACTTTATTCATTTATTAAATTTTGACGGCAATGTGGTTTAGTGATTCGTCAAGACCATCAAAAAGTGAATTATTTTCCCGTTATTCTCCCGATTTGAAATCGTTTCCGAAAAGATTCAAGGCGTTATATCGAGACGATTTGGACGTCCTGCGAGAGCAGAAATTGATGATTGACATGCTATATGAGAAAAGAAATAAGTTAGTCCACGATTCCATCGATACCATCGATTATTACGATTGAGATTTTATGAAAGAAGAAGCGGAGCAGATGATCGAGTATTATTTAGGAATAGTGCACCATTTCGAAAACATTGAAATGCTTGCTTTTTTCTACGATAATATTGCGAAATCCGAGTCTACCTTGGAAAATAAAATGAAAGCGTTGGATTTTCTTAAAAAACACAAGTCGTCAGATTCTCATGATTAGAAATATTATTTTAACATTGTTTCTCTCGTATTTGAGCGAAATTAGCGTTCTGTAATATGAAAAGTACT
>JBHLMB010000039.1:0-10929 GCA_048938565.1 Promethearchaeota archaeon
AAAAGTATCCATAATATCCAAGTCTTTCAACTCTACATTTGATTTATTTCTAATAGTTATGACTATTGCAAATTCGTCGTGAGTTCTTCCAGGATATATTTCCTTTCCTATTGAGGCCTTGCGACGTTTGTGGGCTATGTTCAAGGTTGGAGTTTCTATTTCTCGTGTGAATTTGTCCTCCTTTACGTAAAAGACTTTAAGAGCTGCTTGTTCTTCGTATTTATAATCCTTGAGTTCTTCTTGATCCTTGTATTTGTAATAGAAAGATTTAACTTCCAGAGGAAATTTATAATCTTTCTTATTGTCGGGAGATATGGCCTTGAAAGAGTATTTCAATCCGATAAAATCGTTCGTTCCAATGGCGTTCTTACTATTACTCTTGTTAGTTATCTCTATGATGTGAGATTTCGATGGATCATTATTATCAGGAATAATTTTCAAGTTGAATTCCTCAGAATTTATAGCCCCTGCTTGATTTGTAAATTTGTAATCAGAAATTTTTTGAGGAGGAAGAAAATCTTCAGGAATTTTTTCTCTAATCAACACGCCCTTGACTGGAGTGGTTCCCATATTTTCCATCTTAATGTCCACATTAACGGTTGATTTTTCAAAAGACTTGATCTCTTTTTCAGGTATTTCTTTTGTAATCCTAAGGCCAACGATGTTAAATATCTCGTCATCAATTCTCGCTACAACTTCCGTGTTTGAGTCCTTTTGGTATACAACCGAGTATTCGATTTTTCTCGAAAAACGAGGTTCTTCTTCGCTTTCAATTTGCCATATTTTTGAATTGTAATCATTTTTAGGTTGGATGATTAATTCTTCGCTTGAAGTAGCCAGATCTAAATTTAAATAATCTATAGTTTTTTCTTTATTAGTCACTATGATCGACTTGAGTTTAATGGGAAATGTACTCTTATTAGTAAATCTTAAAGAACAACCCCACTTATTAGGTGCCTCGTTCATTTCTACTTTTTCAATAAGATGATGTGCGTGGGAATATGCTAAAAAGTTATTTATTTTCGTCCCTGATATCATGTGATCGCTTATGGCATACGATAAATCAATTTTTCCTGTCCTTATATTATCTATTGTTTTTGGATGAACTTTACATCTCATTACTAATTTTTTCGTTTCTCCTGGTGCCATATGGTTTATAAACCAATCAACAATATTCCTGCTGATTTTAATGCTCCTGTCAGTGGTCTTATCTTCAAATTTTATCTCGTAAAAACTCTTTGATAATTGTTTTCTCACATTAATATTTTTTAAAGTTAATCGCGAAGTATTTTTAGCAGTTAGATGAAATTGTACGATGTTTTCCTTGCCGTACATCAAGAAATAATTTAATCCTTTGGAGTTCTTATCGTCCATAATCACGCGACCTTCGTCGCTTAAAATTTCAATCATTTCTTGTAAGGTCAAAACGATTTTAATTTGATCTCCATTTACAATGTTATACTTTATGTTCCTGCTAGTTTTTGGTTCAAAGATACCCAAGTTCATCTCATTTTCAGAGTCCAAGCTATTGAATTCCGAACCAGAAAAAATGATTTGTGTGTCCCATATTCGGTCCTTTCCTGAGTTATTTGTTATCAGAATGTTTCCATACCCTACTATTGATTTGATGGTACCATTATGATGCAAGTTATATTCTAATAATTCTTCGTTTTCGATAATGACTTCTGAAGTAGCAACTCCAGTACTAACTTCCATTATTTTTGTTTCTTCTTCCTTGATTATTTGTCCTACAATTTTAGATGGGACTCCGATAAAGCTAGGCCCTTGTTTTATTTTTAATTCTGTAAGAGTTATGTTCTTAAATCCCATTTTTTTTTTCCTTTTTTATTATTATTGAATACTCGTAAGTTTTGTAAATTTATCAGGAGTTAATTGTGTATCAATTATGCTTAACACATCTAATACCAAACATATAGATCCGTCAGACATAATAGTGGAGCCTAAAATGTCGTAAAAATCTGAATAATTAAACTTGAATGGTTTAACGACAATATTCATTTGTTGGAGAATTTCATCAATGACCAATACAGCAGATACTTGTTCGTCTTTTTTAACCCATATTGCTGTTTTAGAACTCCTGCTCTTCGCCTCATCTTCAGTATAGATACTTAAATAATCGTCTAAATACACGATTGGTATTAGGTCAGAATCTATTTTAAAATAATCTTCGTCACCAACGCTTTCTACCAGGCCGCGTTCGTACAAATAAATTTGCTTGATATTTTCAGTAGGTATGGCAAATAAATCACCTGCTACTTTAATTAATTGAGCATTGAGTATCGCTCTCGTGAAAGGAACGATTAATGTAACTCTTGTTCCTTTATCTTTTTCGGAATGAATGGAGAATGATCCGCCAAGTTGTTTCATTTTTTCTGCCATAATTGCCAATCCCATGCCACGCCCCGAAATTTGATCTGCATCTGAAAGAATAGAGAATCCTGGAAGGAGTATCATAGTGTTTAACTCGTCTTTAGTGAGATTTTTTGCATCTTCTTTAGAATAAATTTTTTTTTCAACGATCTTTTTTCTGATTCTCTCGTAATCGATTCCAGCACCATCATCGGCTACTTCAATGTAGATCAACCCTGCCCTTCGTGATGTGGAAAGCGTAAGCGTTCCCGATTCGTCCTTTCCTTTCTTTTTTCTCTCGCTTGGAGTTTCAAGACCGTGATATATAGCATTTCTTAGAAGGTGAATAAGGGGACTATTTATTTCTTCCAAGATTTTTCTGTCAATCTCCACATTTGTTCCTTCAAGAATGAAGTCTACTTTCTTCTTCTGAGTTCTTGCAACATCTCTCACGAGCCTACGATATTTTCTGAATGTGGACTCGACCCTTACTAATTTTAACTTGAAAATAATTTCTTGTACTTCCATAAAAGGCTTGTCGAGATCGTCAAAAAAACGATTTAACTGAACCAAACCTCTTTCTTTTAGAATTTGGTTGATTTGGTTTTTTAATATAACGATTTCTCCAAAATAATTCATCAAATTTTCCAAGATGTTAATATCAACTTTAACACTCGTGATCTTTTCGGTTTCTTCTGCGATGGTATCCACTATCTTTGAACTAGTTGTCGAAGTTTTTGTATCTAAGTCTTCAGAGACGCTCGTTGGACGGGTAATAGTTGCTTTTTTCTTCCTACCCATCAACCAACTCGCAATATCTTGGTCAAAAAGCGCTTGAACTTCCTCATTCTTTAATTCGGCCACTACTTTATTCTCAATTTCTAAAATCTCATCTAATACCTTTAAGATTTCGCTATCGGTTTTTTGAGTCAAGAAATAGAATTCAAAATCAACATTAAAATCTCCCGTTTCTAATATTTCTGGATGTGGCTTGCTGAAAAATATATTTCCAAGTTCGCTTAAAGCTCTAGATATTATGAAAAGCCTTACTTTCTTGAAAACACAAGTTGGTTGGAGTCTTATATAAATCCTGTAAAATTTATTTTTTTTGTCTGATAAAAGCTTTTTAACTTGAGATGCTTGTATCTCGGAAATTAAAGAAACTTCTGATTCAGTTCCACTGTCAAATTCATCAAAACCTTCCTTGATTGAATCCAGGAACTTATCGTCAATATCGGATAAATCTCCTTGCTTAACTCGTTTAAGTATCGATCTAAGTAAATCGAGACTATCAAATAGTAAACCAATGAAATTATCTTGTTGAGTAGCTGATATTCCCTCTTCTTTGGTTTTATCTAAAAACGACTCAAAAATATGACAAAATTTTGAAGCTTTATCCAAACCTGCCATTGCTGTAAGACCTTTTAGCGTGTGAAATGCAAAATAAAGTTCTTGCTTTGGTTTTGGGTCATTTGGTTGCTTTTCTAACTTGAATATCTCGTCTTCTACTTTTTGGATTAAATCCTCTGCCTCGCTAATGAAAAGCATTATATCGTCTTTAGATATTGACAAAAAATCACCGGTATTTATCCTACTTTTTATGTTTTCTTATTCAAGATTCTTTCAAGAACTTCTAAAATTTGCTCAGTTTTAAACGGTTTTTGAATGAAATCTTTTGCTCCTTTTTTAGCGGCCTCAAGAACTAATGCTTCTTGCCCTAACGCAGAAACAACAACTATCAGCGCTTTAGGATCGATTTTCAATATCTCTTCTATTGTCTCGATCCCTCCCTTTTCTGGCATTACCAAATCCATCGTTACCATATCAGGCTTTAATTTTTTATAAAGTTCTACTCCTTCTTTTCCATTAGAACCTTCTCCAACGATTTCTACGAATCCCGTTTTGTTCATTATGTTCTTCAAAATATTTCGAGTGAACTGAGCATCGTCAACAATTAAAACTCTTTTTTTATTTGACATATTCTTCTTTCCTCTTTTTTATTTTGACAATTCTTTTTGTATTTTAACTTGTTCTGCCTCAGTAAGTATTTTTTCTGCATCAAGGAGAATTCTCGGGTGGTCTTTCGATTTAATTATGCCCCGGATGTACTCCATGCTAATGCTCGTTTCAAAAATGGGGCTCAATCCAACTATATCTTTAGCCTTCAAATGAGATATATTGATAACTCGATCGACTAAAAAACCCGTATTAACATCGTTGATGCTTACGATTATAATATATTGAGTATCTGATTTTTCTATTGCTACTTCTTCATTGCTTTTTTGAGCTTGAGCATGTAAATGCTTGTATTTATAAAGCTGTAACTTCTTACTCAAGTTAATGATATAGATAATTTCTCCTCTATAATTGTATATACCTTCTACATATTCATATGTTTGAGGTAATCTTCTAATTTGACCCTTTGGGACGATCTCCCTTGAATTCAATAGGTCGATCGCAAATTGTTCTCCTTCAACTTCAAAAAAGATTACTGAAGTCATTTTCTTTTCCATATCTGATTTTTCCATCATTTTTTTACCTCTTATAAAATGAGATATTCATTTACAATATCTTCAAATTGATTAAATTGAGCAACATCTCCATCAAACTTTTCTAAAGGTTTTCTGTACCTACCTACAAACTCCTCGGCAATTATGTACATGTATCTCTTCAGTAAAGGACTCATTCTCTCAATTAAATAAGCTATAATTACCTTTTTTTCCGTGATCGTGTAAAAAGATTGATTGCCAAAATTAATTTCTCTTAACTTACCACCGCTTTCTTTCCCTATAACAAATTGTGAAAAAGAAAAAAGGGCCGATATAAATCCCCCTATTTGTACTTCTCCTTCTCTGACGTCTTCTCGTATTCCCATGACCTTTGTATAAAGTGGGCATCCTGCGTAATCTACGATAAATAACCCAATAACACCCCCAATTAAAGGGATTTCAACAGTTGTTTTACATGTCTCAATTAAGTTTGTAATGTCGTTATCCACATTAAATTGGTTTATAATTCTTTTCGAATGCAAGTATAATTTGGGATAAACATGAGAGCTTTCCTTCTCGTCAATATAAATAATGATTATAATTTCTTCTAAACTGGTTTGAAAATAATTGATGAATACCATGAATTCTTCTAATGGAAAAAATGATTTACCACTCCTCTTTTTCAGGATTTCACCTTTGTAAAGCTCAATAATGTTTTGGATTAGTGACACGCCAATTCCCTTTTGTAGCAAAACTTCAAACTTATCGTTTGATTCTGCTAACGAAAGTGTAACTAATCCCACACCTAATATCTTTAAGTGCTTTATTTGTTGCCGTGGTTCATCTTCCGTTCTATTCTTCATATCTATCATCGAGGTTGACCTTATTATAATGTTTAGATCGATTGGTCAGCGAAAAGTGCATCATCTTATGAAAGTCGATTTAAAGAGTGCTTGAAAGCGCGTTATTACTAGAGCTCATCCCCGAATTCTCCATGTATTCTGAAATTTAAAATATTTTAATGTTTCTGTAATATTGTTATATTATTTTTATGTGTTAACTTTTGTAGTGTATGGTTCATTATCAAAAATTTTTCTGAATACATAATAAAACTCCTTATTAAAAAGCTTTTAGCTTTCCATAATTTTTTTAAGAAATTCTAAGGCACTTTTATGAAGATTATTAATAAAATAAAGAACTATTTACTAAAATAGGATGAAAAGTTCAAATGTTCATTGTGAATACCACAAAAAAAGAAACGCAGTAACTAAATGCGAGATGTGCGGCAAGGTGATATGTGTTGAATGTAAAATGGTTTATAGACAAAGATTTACGATTCATTATGGCCTGTATTCATACGATAATCGGCATTATAGTCGTACTCGCTATGAGCTATGTCCGCCTTGTTATTACAATCGACGCGTTAGGGCGTTGAAGACTCCTATAAAATTTTTTTATTGTAATATTCGATTTTATACTTTCCTTACTGGCAGGTTATTTATTTGTACTTGCACCAACTATCGCTTCTTCACCAGATGGTATATCTTCGAGTTTACATTCAGTTATTGTTAATTTCTCTATAATTATTTTACTTGCAGGAATTGGATTGATATCTCTCTTGGATTGATTGCAATACTCATAACACCAAAAAAAATAATGGAAATGAAAGCGAGAAAAAGAATATTTTTAAAAAGCCTTTCATCAAACAAGGACGAGGAAAAAGAGTCCTCAAGAAAATATTATTGTGAGTCCTGTGATAATGAGATTCACGAGGATGAAAAAATATGCGAAATATGTGGAAGTGAGAATTAATTTTTAATTTACCTTCCTAAAAATCAGCATATTGCATTTCTTTACCAGTCTCATTTAAATATGACAATAGATTATCCTAGCAAAAAAAAGGTAAGATAATTATGAATGATCCAAATGTTCATTGTGAATACCACAAAAAAAGAAACGCAGTAACTAAATGCGAGATGTGCGGCAAGGTGATATGTGTTGAATGTAAAATGGTTTATCAGCAAAGACATACTTACTCTTATGGTGGATTTTATAGCGGATATGACATTGGCATACACTCACATCGTCATCGCTATAGTTACTACACTCGTCATGAACTTTGTCCTCCATGCTATTACGATCGACGCGTTAGAGTATTAAAATCTCCTCAGAAATATTGCTTTGTATTTTTTGGATTAGTTTTTACAATTATAGCTAGTATTATAATTTCATTTGCTATTGGTTTTGTTTCCTCATGGGAAGGCCCATCATCCATGCCCGGTCCTGATATCTTTCCCGTTGTTGCAGGTCTTTTCGTATTCCTTGGTATTGGTATTACAGTATACGGTGTTTATAACATTCTCTCTGCTCCAAAAAGAATTAGCGATATGGAAGCAAAAAAAGAAGCTTTTTTCAATAAACTTGCATTAACAGAGGCCAAGGATGAAACCCTTCCAATTAAAAACTATTGTACTTCATGTGGCGATGAAATTCACGAAGGTGAAAAATATTGCGATAAATGTGGGGTTAAACATTAAATTGAATTTATTTTCTACTAATATCTAATTTTTTTATTCCTTTTACTTATTATCTATTTTACTTTCCACGAATTTAATACTACTAGAAAATACTTATGTGTTAGAACTCTCGATATAATGTGGATCTAACTCAAACTTCAGTATCGCTCCTACTTTCCTCAAGACGCTTTCTTTCTTGCAAGAATATTCGTGATCTATGTATAACATTTTGTTTTTGTATTTGGACGCCTCTAATATGGTTATTGCGGTTGAGTCAAACCATTCAAACGATCCATCCTCGTAATCGTAAATTACATTATCAGGTAAGTACTTGTCCACTCGTAGCGTGATTATCACTGCAAATAAATTAGTCGAATATGAATATTAATGCCTAAATTATGCTGTGTTAATATGTCATACAGCACTACTAAAAAAACCGTTTATTATTTTTAGGATGACTTCTATCAGGTCATCGTCCGTTCCATAAAAATTATCAAGAATGATTTGAACATACATTATATTTATGAGAATCTTTCCAAATATCGTTAAAAGGTGCTCTTTACCAATAAAGTTTGGAATGTAGGTTTCCACGAAATTTGAAATGAAATCCTTACTTGCCTCGTCCCTTTTATCAATAATTTCCTTTGAGTTTGCAAGAAATTTCTTATTAGTAAGTAACTCTACTTCAAATCCCTTTATTAGCGGTGATATCTCCCGAAACTGTTTCATAGATTCTATTAAAAATTTTCTAATTCTTTCTGGACTCTTTAATAATTTATCAAAATCAGAAAAATCAATTAATTCCATGAATTGGGTACCAAAATTGCCCATAATATTATATAATATGGATACTTTTCCGTTGGGAAAGTGATAATATAGCGTTCCAATGCTTATTTTAGCTTCTCGAGCAATTCTCCTAACGCTAATTGCGCTATAGCCGTGTTTCATTATCAAATCCATTGCAACGCTCAAAATTTTTTTCTTTCCTTCGATTTGGCTCATGATAAATAATTTATAATATGTGTTTTAAATATAAAATAAAAAAAATTAATGTTTGGTTATTATGGTTTCTATGATCTTTCCGTCTCGCATTTTAAGTATTCGCTCAGCAAGGGCACCCACGGCTGGATCGTGTGTTACCATTAGGATCGTCTGGTCCAGCTCTGCGTTAAGATCTCGGAGTAATTGGATGATCTCCATTCCCATTTTCGTGTCAAGCTCTCCTGTCGGTTCGTCGGCGATTAAAATCGCAGGCTCGTTGCACAAGGCCCGAGCGATGGCAACTCTCTGCTGTTCTCCTCCAGAAAGCTCTGATGGAAGATGATCTTTCATCTTACTAAGTCCTACGAGATCGAGAAATTTGTTTACATTTCTTTCCCTTTCTTCCTTGGGTCTTCCTGCAAAAATCATGGGGAGTTCAGCATTTTCGTACGCCGTGAGAACCGGTACCAAGTTGTAAAATTGGAAGATAAAACCAATTTCCCGGAGTCGTAAATTCGTGCGTTCCTTGTCTTTCATTTCGGCTACATCAGTACCGTTGATGTACACGGATCCACTCGTGGGAATGTCCAACGCACCAATCATATTCAAAAGCGTCGTCTTGCCCGAACCTGAAGGCCCCATCACCGAAACAAATTCTCCTTTCTTCACGGACATGCTCACGCCGTTTAAAGCCCTTACTTCTATGCCTTCCGTGATGTTATAGACTTTATATAGGTCGGTTGTTTTGATAATTTCGTGGTCTTTAGGCGTGTTTGCGACGACTTTCTCTTTATTTTTTTCAATGCTCATGTTTCATTCCTCCTGTTTACATCTTGTATATGTCTTCAAGCGATTTTCCCCCTTTTTTCTCCCCAGTGATCTGACCGTCAGAAAGTGTTATGATTCTATCAGCGACTTCCGCTATCCTTAAATTGTGAGTGACCATTAGAATCGATTGACCGGCTTGTTTCAAGTCGAGAAAGATTCTCATGATGTTGGTCGTTGTATCTGTATCGAGCTCGCCCGTAGGTTCGTCTGCTAGTATGAGGATAGGATCGTTCACCAAGGCCCTGGCAATAGTAAGGCGCTGTTGCTCTCCTCCAGACATTTGAGTTGGCAAATGTTCTATGCGCTCTTCGAGCCCGATTCTTTTTAGTAGCGTCTTTACCTTTATTTCCCGGGTTTTCGAATCGATCTTGTTGATTATCATCGGAAGTTCCACATTTTCGTAGGCTGTAAGAATCGGAAAGAGGTTATAAAACTGGAAGATCAATCCTATTTTTCTCAGGCGCATTTTTTTATGTTGCTTATTGGTCATTTGGGTAATATCGAGCCCCAAGCCTTTTCCATCGACATTATAAGTGATATTACCGGAATCCGGAAAATCCAATGCTCCCAAACAATTGATGAGCGTTGTCTTACCCGATCCAGAAGGCCCTACGATTGCAATAAATTCGCCCTTGTTGACTATGAGATTGACTTTATTTAACGCAGTTACCGTTGAGCTTCCTACTGGGTAGGTTTTCGTGAGCTCGTTTACTTCGAGAACAATGTTAGGGTTCATCTTAATGCCTCTAGCTGTCGACCTCTGCTCCTTGTTCAATTTCTTCTTCTTTTCTATTGTTGACATTTATTTCACCTCGAAATGTTACCTAGTCCTCACGGCATCTATGATGTTCAAGTTCGCCGCCCACCGCGCCGGTAATCGCGAGCTAAGAAGCACAGTAATTATCACGGCAGTTACAAGAACTATAATCGTGATTATAGGGATCGTGAAAGTTACCGCAAGAAATCCTCCTCCAGGCATGATGTCGACCATTAGGTATCCTAGCATGATTCCCGCTAAAATTCCTAGTGTTAATCCTAGTACCGCAAGAACATATGTCTCTCCCGATATCGAGCGTATGACGCCCTTCTTGCTCAATCCTATCGACCGGAGCATTCCAATTTCTCTCCTGCGTGCCATTGTCGTGAGAAGACTGTGAAGCGTGAGCCCTATCATTGCAATTACGATGCAGAAAATCAGCAGGCTATTCGTGATGAAGACGATCAAGTTTATCATCGTGTTGAACATTGAATTCATAAACGATTTCGTGAACGAAAATATCACAAGATGCCCACGATCTTCGATGTACGATAAGATATTTTCCAAGACGACCTCGTCGTTCGCTCCAGGCTCAATCCAAATGAACCATTGAGATACAACGGTCCTGAACTCTGCAATGGACCTAAAATCTATCACGGACCATCCCGCTCCCAAACTTGCGGAAAGAGCGTTTTTAATAGTCGTGATGTTTTCAGGGTCGTCGCAATGGACCAGTATCGAAGTTACCATATCGTATGACGCGTTAGATCCGCTGTAATCTGCGTAAACAATGTTTCGAGCGTTTTCATAACTAATGTATGCCGAATTCCTACCTAGATCATATCCATAATCGTATCCATAAGGCCAAATGTACCTCTCAAACTCGTGCAAGGTAGGGGATTTCACGATTCCAGCAATTTGGAACGGTTCCCAATCAGTAAATGGTAGGAATGGATTTATGGTATATGTGGAATCCTTGACTTCAAAG
>JBHLMB010000040.1:0-10902 GCA_048938565.1 Promethearchaeota archaeon
GTTTTATTTTTGCATTTTTTAATCAATTGCTTATTGAATAGATAACATTAATTAATCCTTGGATCTTATTTATCATTATTAAATATAATAAGGTTTCAAAGATGTCCCTACCAAGCAAGAAAACCATTAAACAAGGAGAATTCTTGACTAATTACGAGTATCGCATGCTCAACCACGACATGGTCTTAAAATACGACGAGAGCAAGTGTATCGAATGTGGATTTTGCCACCGAGTCTGCCCCGTTACTGTATCCATTTACGACGAGGTATACAAAAAGACGGCGATTGGCACGCCTGAAGAAATGAAAATCCCTTCGGACCAAAAAATCGTCGTGGATATGGAAAAATGTATCTGGTGCGGGTGTTGCACGTGGATATGCCCAGGGTACACGCTTGAATTGCTAATTAACGGTGAAAAAAAGCTACTATTAGTGGAAAATGGATCTCTCCCTGAATTTGAAGAAGAAGTACGCACGCTAAAAAATGGTCAAAAAGTTCGGAAGGTTGTTGAAGGAAGCATAACGATAACATGTACTGAAAAAGATACATCGGTAATCGATACATTTGTAGAAGAATGTGCTGTCGAAGCCATGAAAAGAGACGGAAATTCAATCGAAATTGATAAGGATAAATGCATACTATGTTTTAAATGCAGTGATGCTGCGAAGAATTACGAAAATATCGAAGTAAAAGTTCTCAGAGATCGTTTCAAAAATGTAAAAGGAGAGCCAGGCTCAGTATGGAACGGAATCATATTGCGTGTCCTTGGTAAAGAAGGGAAAATAAAAGGCATCATGAGCAGGAGCCAAAACAAGCTCGCTGACTCCGTTCTCAGGTTATTAGGAAGGCTTGAAACTGAAGAAGAATAATTTTTCTTTCATTTTTTTTACATTTTAAATCCTTTACATCTTGAACAAGGTTCCTCAAGACATTTCTGCATTAAACAATATAAAGTCATTAATGCATTTTTTTTTTTCCAAAACCATTTATATGAATTTTAAAATTAATAGTGTAGGAAAAAAGGGAACAAAAAATGACCAGTCAAAACATTAAGGAACTAATTGATTCCATTGATGAGCACAATCAAACTAGAGCGGAATTAGAGCAATCCGTTACCCTTTTGAAGAACCAAATCGTTTCGTTAAATATTACGATTGAAGATCTTAAGTTCGAGTTGAAAAATATGAAAGAGTTGGGAAAATTTAGCGATCACCTACCTGACGATGTTAAAATGCTTAAAGAACTAGTGAAGACCCAACGAGAAGAGTTAAACGAAAAAGATAGGCAAATTATGGAATCACAAAATATAGTAAATAAGTTAGCAAATGATTTCGAAAATATGATCCTTAATAGAAGAACTACTTATAATCTTTCAGACATTCCAGGAATAGGTCCAAAAATCGAGGAAAAACTAAAAAACTTGAATATCTCGACCATTCACGATCTAATGAACGCCAAGGTAGAAAAACTCATATCAATTCCTAAAATTGGACTTGCAAATGTTAATAAGTGGAAAAAATTCATTCATACTCGAGATAAAAAAATCAGAAATCAATATAGTTCTCAACATTAATGAAGAAAAAATAAATGATATAATGAGTAGGAGTCAAAATAAGCTTGCTGATTCTGTTCTCAGGTTATTAGGAAGGCTTGAAACTGAAGAAGAATAGTCGTTTCTTTCTTTTTTTTTATTATTAAAGCTGATTATTTGTATCAAATAAGTAGATGAAAATAATACACTGCAAGTATTTAATACCTTTGTCAAAAAACCTTTCTCGCCATACAGAATATATGAACAATACCAAAAAAGTAGATTCTACAACTAAAAAATTAATAAACTACTGAACATATCTTTAGATTATTATATAATTTCCCAACACTAAAAAATTAAAGTGAAAGTAACATGGCTAAGAAAATAGCAATTAATGGATTCGGGAGGATTGGAAGGCTTTTTTTTAGGGCTGCATGGGGAAACCCCGGCATTGACATTGTTTCAATAAACGATCTCTTTGAGCCAAAATACTTGGCATATGTCTTGAGATACGATACAGTCTTTGGCAGGTTTAAACCGTCAGTAGAAGCAAAAGACGGTGCTATCGTCGTAGACGGAAAAGAAATTCCAATTACTGCCGAAAGAGATCCTGCGAATTTGCCACATTCCAGGAACGAGATCGACGTTGCCGTGGAGTCAACGGGAATATTCGTGAATCGAGAAGGCGCAAGCAAGCACTTAACTGCTGGTGCGAAACGGGTTTTAATCAGTGCTCCAGCTACCGATCCCGACATCACCGTTGTATTGGGTTGCAACGACGAAAAGCTAACAGATGACCACAAAATTATATCTAATGCTTCTTGTACGACCAATTGTCTTGCTCCGGTCGTCAAAGTATTAAACGATAATTTTAAGATCAAGCACGGTTTGATGACTACCATCCATTCGTACACGAATGATCAATCTAATGTGGATATCGCGCGAGCAGGAACTCCTGAGAAGATGATCCGAGGAAGGGCTGCTGCAATGAATATGATCCCAACTTCAACTGGTGCCGCTAAGGCCATCGGGTTAGTATTTCCCGAATTACAGGGAAAGTTGGATGGAATTGCAGTGCGAGTTCCTACCGTGGACGGAAGCGTCGTTGATTTGAAGGTTGTCGTGGAGAATCAATGTTCTGCTGCAGAAATAAACGCAAAGATGAAAGAAGCTGCAATGGGGCCGTTAAAAGGTATCTTAGAATATGTAGACGATCCTATTGTAAGTAGCGATATCATTGGAAATCCTCATAGTTCGATTTTTAATAGCTTATGGACGAAAGCTGTCGAAAACCAAGTTTCAATCATGAGCTGGTACGACAACGAATGGGGATTTAGCAATCGAATGGTGGAAATGATAGTTAATAAGCTATAGATTAAAGTATTATTTTTTTTCTTTTTTATATTATGACATAATTTTTAGATTCTCTTCATTATTTTTTAATCTTTTTAAAAACAATCGCACTCTCTCTATTTTTAAGCAAGCGTGTCCTATTTATCAATTGAATGAAACTCGCCGAATTGATTCACTTGAAAAGAACGGAAAAACTATCCAAAGCGTGCCACGCTGCTAAAAACCTATATAACCTGGCTAACTACCACGTGAGGCAAGGGTTCTTCTGTCTTGACGAGTGGTGGAGGTACGAGGCCCTCTGGCGCGCCCTCAAGGACTCGGACGCTTACAAGGCGCTTCCCTCGCAAACCTCGCAGCAGGTACTCAAGATCGTCGACAAGAGTTGGAAATCTTTTTTTCAGGCAATGAAGGAATGGAAAGCCCGTTCAGAGCGTTTTAATTGACGTCATCGCCCGCCCAAGGAGGGAGTTTATCAACGCCGATGTGAACGCCGCCTACAACATCGTAAAGAAAGCATTCCCGAACGCAATTTCGGCCGACGGGATAGTGGGCTCCGAGTTGAGCCCGTATTCGATTACCATTTCCTAACAGAATTGACCGAGCGAATAAAATTTAAATCCAATGAAGGGAATTTAAAAATTACCTATTATGATTATTTGACCAAATATCAAAAAATAATCAATAATCTCAAGAAAATTTAGATTTTTTTCTTTTGATTCTTCAATATTCTCATTATGATTTATTGAATATTCCACTTTTATACAAATTGGATTTATAATACTTACTGTTGAATGATTATATATTGAATATCTAATTTGAATTATTTAAGAATATATGAAAAATGTGAAAAAAATATATAACAAAAAGGCAAAAATTCGAAGCCTTATTATATTTTATGCTGCTATAAGTGTTATTTTCGGCCTAAGCGTTTATATAATAAATCATAATTACATAAGTAGAGAACCTGGAGATAATGGTGTAGAAATTCATCCTAATATAGGAGAATTTACTTATGAAAACGGCGGGGATTCAAGGGTTATGGACATTCACGATCAATAGAGCCCAATTTTAAGGCTGAATGTGTCTGATCCAGATGGTGATGTAATGACCGTCACCTTTTATGACGCATCCGACGATACCGTGATCGGTACTATCTACGGAGTTACCAGCGGAGGCACCGCTACTGTAATGTGGCAAGATCTAACGAGAAACACGAATTACGAATGGTACGCAGTGGCCGACGATGGTTCTTTAAGTACACAATCCGGAACTTTTTCATTTAGAGTTGAAGGATCTTGCGATGATACTGATTATTTTTTAATAATTGGTATTATTGTAGCCATTACGATAATTGGTATCCTTTCTGTAATGACATTAGCCATAATCAAAAAACGAGTAATAAATTAGTAATTAATGCCTATTATTCTTTTTCTTTTTTTTTATATTTATCTTATAGATTAAATATTTTATGATACATAGGTTTATAATTAGACTCTAAAAGATTTAAATAGCATAAAAGCTATGAATATACTTAAGATCGTAATAGAACATTCAATAAATAGTTGAAAAATTAATATAAGGTGAATTAATCGTGTCAGACATCGACGATGCGCAAGGTCGAGGGAATAACCCCATAGGACATTTATCAGGCAAGACTACAACCTATAAAGTACGAGTTAAAATCGAAGATCCGAAAATCGAACGAACCGATTATTTTGCGATTTATGGGCAACCAGAGGAGGAGGGAGGTAAAAAGCCTTATTACATTTTGAATATCGTTGACATGTGGACTGAAAAGCAGGGAATGATGGCCAAGCTCCAAGTCCTTGGAGATAGACCGAAAAGACCCTTTGATGTGGGGGCAGATGTTTACTTAGCAACGGAAGAACAAATTGCTACCTTGCTTGGAATAAACAATCCCCCCGAGATTTCCGTTGCTCTTGGCAAGCTTTTAGGTTATCCTTTTAAAGTTAATTTAGCAGTAAAGAACTTTGGAAGGATATTTATTACTGGTAAGTCTGGTTCGGGAAAATCGTACACGATGGGAGTATTATGCGAAGAATTCCTGAAGAAGGGGATACCCGTGGTTATTATCGATCGACACGGGGAATACGGAAGTTTAAAGGTAGCAGCAGACGATGACGACACTCCTGCGAAATCTGAGATCGATATCATACCACAAGACACCCTGACGGGAGAGTCAAGTAAAACTGAGAGCATTAAGGCAAAGTCTAAGGATGAAGGACCAGGAGAAAGTCAATATGTAGACAATATCATTGAATTTGCTGACTTGAATAAAAATAAAGGGGGAGACATTGATCTTGACTACCTTTTTTCTTTAGACGCCACGGACATCGTTGCCCAAAGATTATGTACTATAGTTAACTTGCGAGGGCTAGATCTCGAAGTCCAAGAAATCATAACGGGAAAACTACTTAAGAAATTATATGAAGCAAGCACTTCAAGGAAAATCCCTCCGTTTTACTTGTTTTTAGACGAAGCACACTTGTTCGCGGGTAAAAAACAGACTGAAACTTGCGATATTGTTAAACTATTTGCACAAGAAGGACGTAAGTTTGGAGCTAATATTGTAATAGGGACCCAACGACCACAACTTCTCGATACAACCATACGAGCGCAAGCAGGAACTTGGATAGTCATGAACCTAAGCGATGTGAGGGACATCAGCATCACTATTCAAAGCGCCGAAGACTTGAGTAATGAAAACAAGGATGATATTTCTGGTTTAGACAAAGGAGAAGGTATCATCTGTGGAGAAGCCGTTGCAGGAATTCCGTTATTTGTGAAGGTAAGAAAGAGAACGACCAAGCACGGAGGAATTGGATTCAATCCTCTTGATTTCCTATCTGAACAAACAGTTGAAGAACTACAAAAACGAAAACATAGGATTCTTGGCGAAAAATCAGAGGAAGAGCTAGAAGCAGGAAAGGAAGAATTTCAGGTCTTAACCTCTGCAAAGTCATCACAGAGTTATTTGGAAGAAAACACTAAATTAAAGGCAAGAATCAAGGAATTAGAAGAAGAAAACGAAATATTAAGGCAAGGTATGCCTGCTGGAGAAGAGATCGTCGGTGCAATTCCTTCTGGTAGCGAGGGGGAAAAAATCAAGGAATTAACGATGGAAGTAAAAGTATGGAAAGAAAAATATAACGCATTAAAGTCCAGAAAAGAAGCAGAACAAGTCATTGCTCCAATTCCTGAGATTCAAGAAATTCCCCTAACAGATAACAGCGAGTTGGTACTTGAATTAGAAAACACGATCTCCATGTTGGAATCAGAAGTGAAAAAATACAAGAAGAAACACGAAGATGGAATTCGCTTGGCAGAAAAATTGATGGAAGAACTTAAAAAGAAAAAATAAATTCCAATTTTATTCTTATTATTTTTATTATAGCATTTAGAACTTAAACCTTATAGTGTTCCAATAAACCATCTAAAATCTCGCTTGCGTCAGCAATCACGCAATAATCTGCAGATTCGAAAATGGTTGCGTTTGGATCTTTATTGACAGCAATGATTGTTTTAGAATCCTTTATACCTACGACATGTTGAATTGCACCAGAAATTCCGAAGGCAATGTAAAGGTTGGACTTAATAGTTTCTCCGCTTATTCCTATTTGAAGGTGTTCTGGCATCCAATCATCGATAATAGGACGACGAGTACCCCCTACTTGACCATTTGTTAATCTTGCTAGTTCGAAAAGCTTGCTAAAATTTTCCTTCGAGGTTAACCCATGCCCTCCTCCGATAACAAATTTCGCGTCTGACAACCTAGACGATGGTTTGTCCTTTCTCGTGGGAGTTCCAATGATTTTAATCTTGATCTTAGTTTTATCGTAAGAATAATCGACTTTTTGGGTTTCAATGCTTTTCTTTTTCAATTTTTTTTTTTTAAAGGTACCCCGAGTAACAGTACACATTTGCGGTCGAGTGTTAGGGCAATCGATTTTTACATGAATGTTCCCTCCATAAGCCGGTTTAAAAGCTTCCGTGTTGCGTAGATTCAATCCAAATTCTTCGCTTAACTCAAAATCCAATACATCACTTACTAAGCCAGTATTACATCGATAAGCAACCCTTGCGGCTAATGCGTTTCCAGCTTCGGTAGATGGAAATAAAAAGACTGAAGGTTTATGCTTTTCTACGAGGTCATATACTAGATCCGTAAAAATCCTTTCATGATAGTGTTTTAGATCCTGATGGCTCATGTACAAGATTTTATCAACACCGTGATTCTTAATGGTCGGTAAATATTGCTCAGCATCTAGCCCCAACACTATCGCAACCAAATTTTCTCCGAGTTGATCTGCGATTTCTCTTGCCTTCCCCAATATCTCCAATACACATTCATCTATTCTATCGTGATCTTTTATTTCAGCAAATACCCATACATCCTTGTAATCTCTTAGGTCAATCATTATTTTATTCATCTCTCTTTGACGAAGAACCCGTCCATATCCTCTCGATACCGTGTTCTGTAATTATTTCTATTATTTTTTTAATCTTTGTGGCGGTCGTTCCCTCAATAATTACCTTTTTCCTTACCATTTTTTCAGGTTTTTCAGTATCAATTACTCTAGTAGGAGATTTTGACCTTCCATCGATGCATTCAGGAGAATTTAAGCATCCATAATCGAGAATTTCTATTTCCTTAGAATACGCTTTTTTAATACCCGACAATGAAACATGACGGGGTTTATTAAAATAGCGGTTAATTCTCAAGAGAACGGGAAATTCTACTTCAATGTTTTGGCTCTCATGTCCAAAATTCCGATGACATGTTAAAATCTTTCTTTTGATATCCAACTCTAACGAAAAAATATCCGTAATAAGGGGGATGTCTAATGCTTCTGAAATTTGATATGGAACCTGACCCGTGCTGGAATCCGATGTTTTAGTTCCCGTAATTATTATATCGTAGTCTTTAATCTTTTCAAAAGCTTCTTTTAAAACCAGGGTTGTTTGAAGAGTGTCTGAATATGCAAAAACGGGATCTGTCAATAATATGGCGTGATCAACTCCCATTGCCAGACATTCCCTTAGTGCCGATTCGGCTTGAGGAGGGGCCATAGTCATTGCTGTTACTTCTCCACCGTATCTTTCTTTTAAACTGAGTCCTAATTCTAAAGCATACAAATCATCGTGATTAATGACATTTTCGATACCTTCTCTTATTATAGTGCCCGTTACCCGATTTAATTCGAGATCGTGGGTTTCGGGGACCTGTTTGATTAAAACAAAAATTTTTACCCTTTACATGTTTCCTCTTAGAATGTGCTGTGATATTATTGATTTCATTATCTCGCTCGTTCCTTCATAGATCTCACACGCTTTAGCGTCCCGATAATATCGTTCGAGAGGGAGATCCTTCATATAACCGTAACCACCATAAATTTGAATTGCTTCTTGAGCGACTTCACGAGCAACTTGACTGGCCATGTATTTACTCATCGCAGCTTCTTTTGAAAAATTCATTCCTTTATCTCTCATGAACGCAGCTTTTTGTATCAACAATCGAGTGGTTTCTATTTTAGTACTCATTTCTGCCAATTTAAACGAAATCCCTTGGAAATTCGATATGGATTTCTTAAATTGGGTTCTATTTTTTGAATATTCAACGGATCGTTCGTAAGCAGCTTGAGCAATGCCTAACGACTGAGCAGCTATGCCAACTCGTCCGTAATCCAAGGCGTTTAGTGCAATTTTAAATCCTTCAGAATGGTTTCCTAGCATGTTTTCTCGTGGTACATAAATATTGTTGAAGTATATACTTGACGTGTCAGATCCTCTCATTCCCATCTTATCCTCCTTTTGTCCGATCTCATATCCATCCATATTACTTTCAAGAATGAACGCTGCCGTTCCTTTTTTTCCGTTCTCCAATTTACATTTCGAAATTGCCAAAAGAATAGATGCAATTCCACCATTCGTTATGAATATTTTTGAACCATTTAATAAAAACCCTTTGCCATCTTGAACAGCAAGAGAATTTATTCCTCCAGCATCGGAACCAGCGTTAGGTTCCGTTAATGCAAATGCACAAATCTTTTTTCCTTGGGAGATATCAGGAAGGAATATCTCTTTTTGTTCTTCAGAACCCCACCTAAGTATCGGATACGCACCAAGAGAATTATGAGCACTTACATTAAGTCCTGTTGACGCACACACTCGTGATATTTCTTCTATGGCAATTGTATAACTAATCGTATCTAAACCAGCCCCACCATATTTTTCGGGAATTTGCATACCCCATACATTAATTTTTGCCAATTCTGCCGCTGTTCTCCAGCTAAATCGCGCTTCATTATCAATGATAGGAGCAAGGGGTGCAAGAATGTCTTCTGCAAATTTCCTGACACATTTCTTCAGAAGCTTCAACTGCTCACCCAACTCAAAATTTAGATTAGGCGAAAATGTATTATTTTCCAAATGTTTTGATTTTATTTTTATCGAATCCCGCTTGTAATTTCGTAGTGCATCCTTGATAGCTTCCATTTTTTTATTTCTCCTACACATTCTTCCATAATAGTTTGCGTAGGAAAGCAACTCCAAAAACTCTTTCAAATTATTTTAGCATTTCATATCGAGGAAACCTAGCCGTATTATAATAGAAAGAGAATTGGATAAGCTTTCTCGCTTTATAATAATACTACAACTATTACATCTACTATTGCTGATGATAATTTTTCTTGAGTATTATTATTAAAAACCATTATAATTCAAAATAAATAATTTCTTTTTATTAAACTTTTCCTAAATCGTAAAAATATTATTTCGAGATCTTTTTCGATCAATCTCTCATCTGATTGACTTAATATTTTACATGCAAACGATGTACTAAAAAAAATTACATGTTTCCCTTGAGAATCTGTTGAGATATGATGAGCTTCATGATCTCAGTCGTACCTTCGTATATTGAAGTAACCACGGCGTCTCGATGATATCGTTCAACAGGTAAATCCTTGATATAACCATATCCCCCATGTATTTGAATTGCTTCCATTGTGACCTTCTTTGCAATCTCGGCAGTGTAATACTTGCACATTGCAGATTCTTTTGAAAATCTCTCTTTCGTGTCCTTTGCGTGAGCTGCCCTATATACTAAGAGCCTGGCAGCGTCAACTTTTGTTGCCATCTCCGCCAGTTTAAAAGAAACTCCCTGGAAAGAGGATATGGGTTTCTTGAATTGGACCCTACCTTTAGCATATTCTATGGATTTCTCGTAAGCTGCTTGGGCAATACCAAGTGCTTGAGCTGCTATACCGATACGTCCTACATCTAAAGTATGCATTGCTATCTTAAATCCAGAGGATATTTTTCCTAAGATGTTCTCTTTTGGTACCCTCACATTATTAAAATACAAGCTTGTCGTTAAATTCCCCCTGACTCCCATTTTATCTTCTTCTTTCCCTATTTCGTATCCATCCATACTTTTTTCTACTAACATCGTAGCCATTCCAGTTTCACCGTTTTCTTTTTTGTATTTAGTACCAACGAGTAAGACGGAAGCAACGCCACCGTTTGTCACGAATATTTTTGATCCATTTAGGATGTAATCGTTTCCATCTTCGATTGCCATACATTCGATTCCACCAGCGTCCGATCCTGCGTTAGGTTCGGTCCACGTGAATCCAGTAATCTTTTTTCCACTAGCGATATCGTGTAAGAATCTTTCTTTTTGATCCTCAGTTCCCCATTTTAATATGGGATATGCTCCCACGGAATTATGGACGGTTAAACCCAATCCAGTGGAGCCACAGATTCTCGAAATTTCTTCGATTGTAATGGCGTAACTTATGGAATCAAGATCTGCTCCACCATACTTTTCAGGAAGTTGTATGCCCCATGCGTTGATTTTTGATAGTTGTTTTACAACATCCCATGAGAATATTGCGTCCCTATCTGCAATTGGGGCCATAGGGCCTAAAATATCCTCAGAAAACGCTCTCACGCTGTTTCTTACCAATTTTTGCTTTTCATATAACTCAAAATACAAT
>JBHLMB010000573.1:0-2745 GCA_048938565.1 Promethearchaeota archaeon
TACTAATTTCTATGAATTGTATAACTTTACTTTATCTGAGTTTTACATCGAAACGGATACGTGGGTTCAAGCTTCGAATTTGGAGGATAATGATGCATGGATTACTGACCCTGCAAAAGCTGACACTGACGGGGATGGCTGGAGTGATTATTACGAGATCTATTTAAGAGGTGATGAACCAACTAATCCTTGTAGCGTAGATACGGATGGTGATGGTGCGTGGGATCCTAATGATCGAGATCCTCGACGCGATTTACTCATTCAGATTAAATTCATCGAAGGGAAATTTAATCATTTAGAGACGAAACATGCTCCTAAACTACAAGCAGTAGTGGAGTTTGAAGTTCTCAATCAAGAATTTTATTTTACCACCGAACCAGTGAAAGCAACCTGGAATAAAAACGAATTTGACGTGCCTCAACGTGCGTCGTTTGGACATAAATATTATTTCAATGTCGAAGATGATAAAAAAGTTCAAGGAAATTGGTTTAATCTTGAGTTTGAGTTATGGTGGATGTGGCCTATAGACGATGATGGAAACCATCTTGGCGATAAAAAATTACTCTCAGATGATTGCGATTATCTCATTGGATCCGACCCTAAAGAAAAATGGTTTGAAAATGCATTCGGCAATGAATTATTCGTACAAATGGCTACACTTGCCATAGATAAATGTAATACTATTGCAATTTATGATGCAAATAGCACGTTTAACGGACGCTATCAAGAACAAGAACGCATGAACGTTATACAACTCTATGTGACCGATTCTGGCGGACCGTTCAAAGCAGGGCCAAACGCAATTGTTATCCCTACCTCATTATTTACAAACACGAAGTTAAACAGCTACATACAAAAAGAGCAATTAGCACAAACGCCGCTTTATTCTCCTGATGAAAACTTTCAATTCATCAGCGTTGACCGCGATAAGGGCGCTAATTCTGATGATTCCACGAGTAAAGTTGATTTTGTGATTATCCGTAAAGAAATTTCCTCCTCGCAAGCAATGGAGGTTCTTGATTTGCTGACTATTGGCATTATAAACGAATCCCTCGATGAGAATAATATGACGGTCTATGAAGAAGAGAAGGTGTATACTTATGTAAGCACTGAAATCAACGGGACTATAGCAGTCGATATGAATTTAGCTCCCGAGGTTATGAAATATATTCCGTGGTTCAATTGCTATTTAAATAGTCCGCAAGGCAGGGAACCCACAAGCAAATCGAATGTTGCCACGCCAACGGAAATTATTTTAAATTTCTGTAAAGATATCTCGAAAGGTGATATTATTGGGGCATTCAGCAATGCGTTTTCATCAATCATGCTCTATTTTAGCTTAAATCCCTCAATGGGAGAAATTTTGGCAATAATTATGGCTGTCATCGATTTCTTAGTGATGTTGGTACTTACGATACTCGGACCCCTCTTATGGCTCATTATTCGTGCTGTGCTTTTAGTTCTTATTTGGATTCAATTTGCATTATTATTGGCACTTTTAACTGTTGCAATTGTTATTTTAATAGGAATAATGTTGTTATTAAGCACTTTTCTTGAATTAAACGTAGATTTCTCAATAAATTATGTACATGTTTCTGGACTTTTTGAATTCTCCTTTGGTTATGAAATTAAAGACGAATATAATGATTTTTTACAAGAAAAAATTCCTGCAATTGAATTTTATATTGATTCAAGTCATTTTGGAATAAATATATTCATTAGTTTTTTCAATACCAAGATTGATTTTTATAAATTTCCAATTGATATTTTTGATTCACTTTTTAATGATGAGTCAGAATCAGGAGGTTCTTTGCAATTAAATAAAGTAGAAACTCAAATAAAATCACTTAAAAATTCGGATAATCAACAGCTAGAATCAAGTTCAGAATCTAATGAGTCCTCAGAAGATAAGAGATATGAATATTTTATAGAATTTGTTATTGGTATAGCTGATTCGTTTGCTATAGCAGGTCTTGGATATGAATTTGCAAACTTCCTAAGTAATGGAAGAGATGATAGTACATGTGAATCTATGGGGGACCTAACAATAGGTGGACTAGGCGTCTTGTTTTGGTTATTAACAACTTTTAAATCAGAAGATGATATTAAAAAAATAGGATGGGCTTGTTTAGGATTAGGTCTTGGATTTGTAGTTATGGGAGGCATGGCAGTACTATATTCAAAGTCTAATTCTGAAAATATTTTTTATGATGATATTATATCTAAAAATGAAAAGATTTTTTTTAAAAATATAGAACTAATGTTTGCAGCTTTAGGAGTTAGTTTAGATTTTTTGGCATTAAATACAGATATAGAAGAAAAAGGTTTTTTCCTTCCATTGGATTTTCATTTGAGTGTAGTTGGAGGATTCTTTGGATTCATTTCAGGAATTCATGCTTTAGAAGCTTTAAATGAAAGAGGGAAAGACCCTTTACGTACTGGTTTAGGTTTATTTACAATAGCAGCGGGAATTACATTTGCAATGATTGCGGTTTTTAATTTAATGTCTGAAGAAGATTAAAGCTTTAATTCAATAATTAATTATCTCTTTTTCTATTTTATTGATGTTTTACATAATAATAAAATAATTTCGGAAATAAATTGTTTTAATCCTTTTTTAGATTCAAAATAATTAATTGAAACTAGTTATAAACCTAACAAGCAAGAACCTTTTCGAGTTTAAATTTTCTCACTGATAAAATAGAACTTAATTCTTCTTGTATTTTATCTGAGTATGTTTCAGCT
>JBHLMB010000574.1:0-2738 GCA_048938565.1 Promethearchaeota archaeon
TGTATAAAAAACGGACTATTTAGGAAATTAATTTATAAAAAATGGATAGGAAAAAATAAATAAAACATCTTTTTAATCTTTCTGAAATACTATCATAAATTCACAGTGATTTTGCCCTGTTTGTAAGCTGCAACCGAGTTCTTGGGCAAAACAATGACGATCACTTAATTTTTCCACAATTCCTGCTAACAATCCCGCTTCAAATGAACAAAAACTTCCGGTTGTTTTAATACCTTTCCTTATTAAATCTTTAATTGAGGAATGATCTCTTAGTTTTAATTGCACTATCTCTTCTGTGCTTTCAGTAATCTCAACCTTTCCAAGGTTAAATTCTAAAATTATGCGTTCTAATTCATCAGGAATTTGAGATATATCTTTGACGGGTTTAATTTTTAAAATAGATCCTAATTCATGCCCCAAATAGTAAAATATTGCTTCCAGTTGGTGTCCTAAAGCTAACAAAGCTCCAACTTTCATGTCTCCAATGTCTCGCCCTTCTTTTAAATTTTTTTTCATTTGAGCGAGAATTTTGGAGAGTAATTGTCTATCCATTAAATTTCACTTTATTTTTTTATTTTAATATATATGTAATTTTATATTTGTAAAAATTATATTTTGACTGAAGATATAAATGCATAAAGTATTGCATCGATAATTTCTTCTTCTTGTATATTTACTGCTATTCTCTTATCTGCTATAATTAACGTTGGTACTGACGTAATATGATATTTTTGTGTAAATTTACGATTTTCCTCCAAATCAATTGAAATTTTTTCAATTCTTAACTTCTTTCCAAATAATGATATATTAATTCTCTTTAACATTTCTTCAACTGGTTTGCATGGTGCACAATGATTTGAAGAGAAAAATAAAATTTTCGGATATCCTTGATCGATATCATCATACATTTTTTATTCTTCTTTATATTTATTATATAACTCTTTTATAATTGCTTGAAACGCTTTATATACACCATTTCCGGTTCTAGCTGATGTCTTGTAGTATCCAAGAAAGCCTTTTTCTTCTACTATATCCTTTACTTTTTGATCCTCTAATTCTTCCTCGTTGATAAGATCAATTTTGTTACCAAATAAAACAATCGGGAGTTCTCCTGTATATTTTTTAATATCTTCATGCCAACTTGTTATATGGTCAAAGCTTTCATCATCAGTATGCGAAAAAACTATGATTGCTGCTTTGCTGCCTTTATAAAAAGTAGGACGCATGAAATCAAATTCTCGTTGCCCTGCAATATCCCAAAAGAATAACTTGCAGTTATCTCCCTCAATTTCTTCGTCATATTTTGAGAATTGCGCACCTAATGTTTTAATATAATCTTTTTGGAAGCTACCTTGAGTATATTTCTTTATCAAAGAAGTCTTCCCAACCGCTCCATCTCCAATAAATTCACTCTAATGAACAATTTCTATAGATCTGTGATTTTGAAGACGAAACCCTTCTTTGAAACATCATTCTTTCCCATTTAAATCACTTCGCTGTTTTTCAGTATTTTATGTTTTTATGCAATATATTTCAAAAATTTACAATATTATTTTATTATTTATTTTTATTTTTTATGATGTTTTGCGTTCAGTGTAAAATGAATGTCTTTCCTTCTAGACAGAAATTTAATATAAAGGTTTTTGTGGTATTTGCTTTTTTTATATTGATTTTTCTGATAATACTTACGATCTTAATATACACGTTTTTTTCCCAGATTATTCTCCTTATTTTCTTTATGTGGGGATTTATGATTTTTAATCCATATCTTATTTTTTATGGATTGCAAAAGAAACAGCATTGTCCCAATTGTTTTAACTTAACTAGAGAAAAAAACTTAGATTATATCCCTTTTGGAAAAAAAGAACCAGAAATTTATAAAATTCTTGCACCGTCAAAAAAAGAAAGTCATTTTTATTGGTTCTGCCCATATTGCGGTGTAGCCTTAAATCAAACAACAAAATATTGTAAATCGTGTGGAAAAGAATTGAAATTCATAGGTAAATAAAAAATGGACAATTTCGAAAGAGTAGAAAGACTCGTTAAACATTTAACTAACAAGAATCTAACGATTGCAGTAGCAGAGAGCTGTACTGGAGGTTATATATCACATATGATAACTAATATCCCTGGAGCTTCGAAGGTTTTCGAAAGAGGAATTGTTTGTTATAGTAATCGAGCAAAAATCGATTTACTAAAGGTAGATCCTCAAATTATTGAAAAATACGGAGCGGTTTCAGAAAATGTTGTAAAAATATTAGCAAATAATATAAGATTATTTTCAAAAGTTGATATTGGTATAGGAGTTAGTGGTATTGCTGGACCTACAGGAGGAACTCCAGAAAAACCAATAGGACTCGTATATATAGGTTTCTCTATTAAAGAGAGGGTTTTTCACAAAAAATATCAATTCGAAACAAATAGGACAAACTTTAAAGTAAAAGTTTTAGAAAAAGTAATTCAAATTTTAGAAGAATACATTTAAATTAAATTAATATAGTTTACTTTTAGATTTTTTATAAATTAATTAATTTCCCATTTCCCATTATTTCTTTCTTTGATCCATCTAAGTATTCAACCGTTATATTGGCTTTTGGGGCAGTTACAAAGTCCCAATGCATTTGGGATGCTGACGATCCTCCAAAAGATTTATTAAATCCAAAAGCAACATGTACACTACCGTTAATTTTTTCATCAGTAAGAATATATCCTATTGCTTTAGTAATTACAGGATTACA
>JBHLMB010000575.1:0-669 GCA_048938565.1 Promethearchaeota archaeon
AAAATTAATTCCATAGATGGATATATCGGTAATTTTACAACTGAAATAATCCATGGTGAAGAAAAGGAAACTACAAATTTTGATCATGGAATAATCATTGTCGCTACAGGAGCAAATGAATACGAACCCGAGGATAATGAATACTTTTTTGGTCAAAATGATAAAGTTATTACACAATCAAAATTAGAAGAGCTTTTATTTTCCAACGAAAATAATATTAAAAAATTACGCTCTATCGTAATGATTCAATGCGTTGGCTCTAGAAATGAAGAACATCCTTATTGTAGTCGTATGTGTTGTTCCGAAGCCATTAAAAATGCAATAAAAATAAAAGAACTCAATCCAGCTATAAATGTTACAGTACTTTTTCGGGATATCAGAACTTATGGATTCAAAGAAAAATATTATAGAATGGCTCGAGAGAAGGGTATACTATTCCTTAGATTTGATGAAAAGAATCCTCCAGAGATCAAAACAGAAGATTCTCTATTTCGTGTTGAGGTTATAACTCCAAGTAAAGATATAATATATATCAATTCTGATTTGATTGTTCTAAGCGCTGGAATTGTCGCACCTGAAGAAAATTCAGAATTGGCCAAGAAATTAAAAGTTCCTCTTAATGAAGATAATTTCTTTTTAGAAGCTCATGTGAAATTAAGACCATCTGAT
>JBHLMB010000575.1:679-2732 GCA_048938565.1 Promethearchaeota archaeon
ACTCGGCAGCTTCTAGAGCTGTAACAATATTATCTAAAGAAGTTCTAGAAACAGAAGGAGTCACATCCTATGTAAATGAAGAAAAATGCTTAGGATGTGGAAGATGTGTTGAGATTTGCCCATATAATGCTATTGAATTAATTGAAGATACTAAACAACTAGGTTTATTTACAAGTAGTGGAAAAAAGGCTCATGTTATTAAAGCTGTTTGCAAAGGGTGTGGTACTTGTTTTGCTGAATGTCCTACTTCTGCAATTATAATGAGCCACTTTGGAAATAAACAAATTAAACCTATGGTTGATGAGGCTCTTAAAGTTGCAGATGAATCAATTCAGGTCGTTGAGGAAGCTTGGAGTCCGAGAATTGTCGCATTTCTCTGTAATTGGTGTAGTTACGCGGGAGCTGACTTAGCAGGAGTCAGTCGTTATCAGTATCCTCCAAATGTAAGAGTTATAAGGGTTATGTGCACTGGAGGTATGTCTAAGAGTTATATATTACGTGCATTTTCAGAAGGAGCTGATGGAGTATTTATTTCTGGGTGCCATATAGGTGATTGCCATTATATTAGTGGAAATGAAAAAGCCTATCTTAGAATGGACCACCTAAAGAATTTATTAAAAATGATTGGAATTGATGAAGAAAGAATCGAAATTCATCAAATATCTGCAAGTGAAGGCAAAAAATTTTCAGAAAGTATTACAGCTTTCACAGAAAAAATAAGAAAATTGGGGGAATCAAAAATTCCTAAAAAAACTGGAAAAATAAAAGCTGAAGCTAATTAATTTTAAAAGAAGGTAAATGATGATTGAACCAAAATTTAAAAAAATGGATGAAGATATAAAAACATTTAAAGATCTCGATGATGATATCATTAAAACCAATCTATGTTGTGCTTGTGGTGCTTGTATAGCTCATTGTGAAAGTCAAAGCTTTGATGTTATTGAAATGGATGAATATATACCTAAATTTAAATCAGATAAAAACGCTGAAAATTGTAGAGAGTGCGGTGTATGTTATTTTATTTGCCCTCAAACCTCCACTTTGTTAGATAAGCTAGATCAAGCCTATTGTGTAGAGAATGAGATAGGACAGGTTCTTAAAATCCTCGCAGCTAAAACAACAGATAAAGCAATCGAGAGAGTGGGACAAGATGGTGGAATCGTTTCAACAATTCTAACATATTTATTCGATGAGTATAAAATTGATGCAGCTATTGTGTCGGAATGCGATGAAAACTTTAAACCTATTCCAAAAATTATATTCGATAAGCATGAGTTGTTGAAATCAGCTGGAACGCGTTATTCTATTTCCTCTCAAATACTACCTTTAAAAGAGTTATACAGTTTATCTGATGAAATCCTTGAAAAAAAAGGGATTTATGATGTAGATCAATTACGAATTGCATTTATTGGGACACCTTGTCAATGTAGAGCTATTAGCAAAATGAAAATGCTCCATATTAAACCGGCTCATGTTATTAAATATATAATTAGTCTTTTTTGTTTTGAGAATTTCAATTATAATAAATTATACGATATTTTGAAAAAAGAAACTAATATCAATCCTAATGATATTAAAAAAACATGGATAAAAAAGAATTTTTTTGTTGAAAATAACAATAAGGAAGTATTTGAAGTAGATATCAAAAAGCTTAATACTGCTGTTAGAAATCATTGTCATGAATGTGATGAATTCACTGGAAAATTTTCTGATATAAGCATTGGAGCGTCAGGAGCACCAAAAGGATTTTCAATGATTTTAATACGAACAGAAATAGGAGAAAAAATAATCAATTCTCTTCTTTCACGTGGATTAATAGAACAATATATTGTACCAGTTGACCAAAGTATTGAATGGAAAATTAAAAAACTTAATTGGTTTAAAAAATTAGTTTCTTTAAAGACTAAGAAATAAATAAAATATTATATTTTTTCTCAATTTCAATTATATTAAAGAATACAATAGTCATTAAATAAAAATTTAGAATTTTTAATTAAGTTCTAAATTATTAAAAGAGGATATAATAAACAATTATACTTCTAAATTTTCATTT
>JBHLMB010000576.1:0-2731 GCA_048938565.1 Promethearchaeota archaeon
AATCACGATGACTAACATGTTCTTCGATGCGACCTTAACGACGGCAAATTACGATAGCCTTTTAATCGGATGGGCGAGGCTAACCTCTTTACAAAACGATGTTTCCTTTCACGCAGGAGGCTCGAGATATACACCTGACGGACTTGCTGAAGCCGCAAGGAACGATCTTATATCTACTTATTCTTGGACTATTACTGACGGCGGAGAGGCTTAAATCTTTCGGTTCAAAATTTAATTTAACTTAACCTTTTTTTTTATCAATATAATACTTTCAATTCGCTTTCTTTCATTTATATTTGATGATGTGCGAGCTTATATTAGTCGAGATTACTCAATAATCCAAGTGATATTCCCCTTAGAAAGAAACTCTTTTATCAATTTATACCGGTTCTCATCAGTGGCCAATGAGCGAGAATTTCTTCGGTTTCGCTCGTATTTATAAAATAATTTTCATAATATCGCTCTATATAAAGTCAGACTTCTCACCAAAAAAGAATTCAAACATTGTATTTTATTGACAAATTCGAATTTTAAAGGCTAGAAAAGATCTTTTATTCCTGAATTATCTTTTCAAGTCGAATACAGCATGAACATGCAAGGAAAAAAGCATTATTGTTCATATTTCTAACGATGCGCGCGAGTTTATTGAGAGAGAATAACCTGAATTTTCAAACAAGCGCTTGTTCTTCAATATTTTAACACGCGAGAGTCATTTATAACCGTCTTTCCTTCATGTAAAAACATGTATGTCCATTTCACACCAGATGGGTTTAAATGTTCAAATTAACCTTTTTTTAACATACTTGTAAATCCAAGTATAGAAATAAATCAAAAGGTGATTGAAAATGAAAGAAAATTTACACGATGAAAATGAACGAGCTCAATTTAAAGATTTGATTGCTAAAAATCCTAATTATTTCGGAAGTATAAAAGATAAGGAAACGATTGCTAGATTTACTAGCGTAAAGAGAGCGAGTTTTAACACGACATATGAAGAATTATTATGCGTTGGATTGTATCCTGAGGCAAATTTACTCGAAGCGGTAATTGAAATAAAAAAGCCTGACATGCATTCTGGACCATTATGCTCAGAAGGTACGATGGAATACGTGGCGTTCTATATCGATTACAATGACGGTGCGGGCTTTGTTAGTACAGGTGCTCCGGTGGAAGTTAATGTTCACGATCTTGCTTTTATCGAAACGGGAGAACATGTATTTTATGCGGTACATAAACCATTTATACCAAAGAAGCTAATCTACTGCGAGCAACCACAAATCGTTAAAGTAAGAGCGATATTATCATGGCAACAAATTCCTACAGGCCCTAATTATGCTCCCGAATTTGGTAATGTGATAAACGTGTGGGTTCAAATTAAGCCAAGACGAAAAATAATAATAAATCCTCCTTATGAATTAGCACTTGACAAGGAGCTGCTTATAGGAAGAATGGAGGATATCATGGAATTCGGAAAAAAAACTTTACAGCCTAAATACAACGAAAAAGAAATAGAATTAATTGGAAAAGAGCGAGTAGAATTCAAGGAACTGATCAGAATTAATCCAAATTATTTTGGGTCAATCGTTGCTTCCAGGGAGATAGAAGATATCAAGATAGCCCTCTTAAACCTCCCAACAAGCGAACTGTTCAACACTTTCCTTGATAAACTAGAACTCCTCAAACCGAGAGTGATCAATTTAAGTGGAACGGCTCTTGAAGAACTTAAATGCGTAGGACTATATCCCGAAGGTGATTTGTTAGAAGCGATAATAGAGGTGAAAAAAGATAAAGGTTTTGATGGAGATTTGTGCACGCTAGGTTCCAAAGAATATGTTGCATTTTATATAGATTGGGATGGAAATGGAAATTATCAACACGAAGGCACATCTATTGTAAGAGTACACGACATTCCATTTGTAAATCAGAATCAACATCTTTTTTACGCAGTAAAAGCAAAAATACAAGACATTGAATCTAAATTAAAGTTATGTACCGTTGAAAACATTGTTAAAGTCAAAGCCATTCTTTCGTGGAACCAGGATCCAACTCCTTTTGGACCGAATTTCGTTCCATCTAATGGGAATGTTTTGATTAGAAACATACAGATAAGACCTAAAGATGGAGAAAGCGTGAAGTGTAACATTTCCATTGTAAATCAGGTGCACGTTAACGATATCATGCAGAGTGGAGCTGATGTTGGATTAGCAATAAAAATTGATGGCGAAAATAACGCCATTCCCGGGATACACGATAGACCCTTTGGAGGCATAGTAGCGTGCTGGGGAAAAATCAATATTACACCGGCAGGAGATTATTATAGATTCCAATATAGCGTCGATGGAGGTACGACTTGGAAGAACATAACGGACAAGAGAATAACTGCCAATTCAGTTGGACTTGGAGCTATAATAAGAGCGCCAGACATCGAGGGTTGGTTTTCAATTAACGAATATAATGATGACGAGTATTATTACGGTCTCGCATCATTGGTTCAATGGAAAAGTTCCGGAAAGCAAGGTCCTTACTCAATAAGACTTCAAATTGGAGATTCAAATAAAATACCATATAGTAATTCAGATCCCATACATCTCATGCTTGATAACACTAACCCAGAATTGCTTACATTTGCGGGAACTTCTTTACCATTGCCTGCTTTAGGAATCACCGTGAAAGATGAAAATGGTCTTTATAAAAAATGCGAAAATTTCAATGCTCCTGAACCTATTAAAAT
>JBHLMB010000577.1:0-2725 GCA_048938565.1 Promethearchaeota archaeon
AGTAAAACAAGTCGCATATATTGTCTTCAATGATATAACAATCACCTATTCCAAAATCGTTCCATAATTTTAACTCTAGAATGATCTTGTTTTTAACTTTCTTTATTTGATGAAATTCAAATTTTTCTAGAAACTTCTTTCCATTCGTATATTTTTGAGGTAATTTAATGTAAATTGATGCCGCACCTGCCATTTTTTGAAAATTTATAAATAAAGTCAGTAATTCTTTACCGATACCTTTATTTCTATAGTTAGGGTTGACATATAAAAGATGCAAACATATAGATGGAACGATATTATCGATTGAATCAACTTTTTTTCTTTTATCTTCTGCTACAATAATTCCCGCTAAAATATTTTTAAAATAACCAGGAAAAATAAGAAGACTCTTGTTCAGGAACTTTTCTTCAAATTTATCAATTAGATCTATAAATTCCTTAGCACACAAGTGAAAATCGTATATAGTTTCGTTTTTCAAAAATTTTATCTCGATGTTTGATTTATTTCTATTTGTCTTCATCGTCATTCGTATAATTCGATTTGGAGTTTATCAATTAATTCAGGTTTGATTGATTTTGCCCGGTTGAATTCTTCACACACGACGCTTCTGACGCCAATAATATCAGGTTCAATCTTTTTAATGAGAGCTAAATCCTTGCTCATAATGTTTCCGGCTAAAGCTATATCGATATTCAAGCTTTTAGCTTTTTCTTTAAAGCGCATTAGATCTTCAAGGCTTAAAAAGTCAAATAATCCTTTCCCGTCCTTAATAAATGTATCAAGCATTGCTATATCTGAACCAGAATTAGCAGCAATAGAAGGTATTTCCATATAACTTGGAGAGCCTTCTAATCGCTCTCGATCTGCATATCCTGCGACGACAATTTTAATGTTTTCATTATAACCCTTGACTGCTTTTACTACTTTTTCCATTAAATGAATCCCTTGTTTTTCATTTTTTGGACCTTTCAAGCCAACTTTAATTATGTCTGCCCCTGATGTAGCAGCACCTAAGGCTGCAAGAGATGCAGATCCCGGTAAATAGGGGAAATCTCCAATTGTTGCACTTAATAATTGTGAACTCCCTTCAGGTATTAGATCTTTCATACCTTTGATTATCCAAGGAAAATTCGCACCAAGAGATCCCTCATCGGGATTTTTACAATCAATATATGAGACCTCTGGTGCATTTGTAAGAATTCGCGCTTCTTCTATGGTTCTAGGACTGACCAGTAGGTTTATTCTATCTTTGTACATAAGCATCCATAAATATATAATTGATCCAATAAAAAAACTGTTATGATCTACCTATATAATCTGAAGATTTTTTCAATCTATAAACCCTAAACACATATATTTATAACACTTTCAATTCAATTTTTTGAATTTAAATCATTAAAAATCGTCATAGTTTAATATCCAAGCTTAGTTGAAAACAAAAATAATCTAAAAATTTATATTACATTATTCTCATTAAATGTAAAAAAAAGGACGATTATATTATGTCACCCAAAGAAATTACGAAAGTTGATATTACTGAGGATGTCTTCAAAGATCCTAATGAGCTTGTTAAGAAAATCGAATCGTATTATCCTATCAAATATACTAAGGTCATACAAACCTATGTACTTGAAGATCGAAAATTAAACCTAGTCTTAGAGCGTCAAGGAACGAAATATTTTAATGGAAAAATCGTATGGATTGGAAATAAAAAAGATGATAGCCAAGGCACTATCTTCTGCGTCGATACCCGTTCAGAATTGAAGCAAGTGAATCCTTCTCCCGAAAACACTGAGTTCGTAGAGTTTCAAATTAAAAAAGAAACTTTATTGATAAAAACAGAATCCAAGGCAAAATGTTCTGTATGCGGAAAACCAATAGAAATTTTTGACGAATGGGCGGGTTGTCCTATTTGTGAGGCAAAGGCGCATAAGGATCACATCGTAGATTGGATTAAAATGAAACACTCGTGTCCTGTTTGTAAAAAGGCATTAAATATTTCTAGTACAGGTATGATTTATTACGAGTGAATTTAAGAATTTAATTCTTTTACTTTTTCTTTACTTATTGATCCATCATATAAAGCTGTAGCAATAAGTACACCTGAAAAATCGTGTTTTTTATAAATCTCGATATCTTTCAAATCCTTTATACCACCTCCAACAAGCAAGTCTCCTTGAAATTTACGGCGTATCTCAAGAAATAATGGCGGAATGCCCCCAATTTTTGATCCTACCCTTTTAAGATCCAAGAGAATTACTCTATTAACCCCTAATGTCTCGATCTCTTCAATTAAATTCAGGGGATTTTGGAACTTCTTTTCTTTTAACTTAGATATAACATTACCATCGTACATATCTAGACTAAGTATTATATTCTTTTTCCCATAAATTTGTACGCTATTTAAAACGATATCTAAAGATTCAATCGTTTCTAATCCTAATATCAAACACCCTAAATTTAATTCCAAATAAGTAGCAATGTCATTTATGGTAGTAATTCCTGGATCAAGCATTACTTCTATTCCCGATAATTGCTGTATTTTTTTCAAAATATTCAAACTTGGCTTCCTGTTAATGATGGCATCAAGATCTGCTATATATATTTCCTTGAAATAAAGATCATTTCTCAGAATTTCAACTATTTTAAATGGATCTTTTGTTTTAAAAAACACGGATTTGAGCGGTGTGTAATGCGTCCTTCGTCCTTCAATGGCGTGTACTGC
>JBHLMB010000578.1:0-2722 GCA_048938565.1 Promethearchaeota archaeon
GGGTTCTAATATCTTTACTATATAGCCCTAGATGGACGATCTCTCCATCGCGCTCAGTATAACCAAATGAATTATATTTACATTCCGCAAGCTCAATCTCAAACAGCGTCTTGAAAAAGCTAATAGAGCTCGATTAAACCCTGATTGATTTTGACCTTTTTTTTATTTTTATACTCTAAATTCTCTTTTTTTCTTTTTATCCTTTTCTGATTTGGATAACAATAAAATACAACAAAACATTTATTCAGTTTATACATGACATTAGGTTATTTTGGATTCGTGCTTCAAGGACACATGCCGTGGTGTGAAAAGATCTATTTGATAAGCAAAAGAAATAAACCAATAAAATTAGCATTAACTAGGTTGGTGTTTTAGTAGGTTGTTTCGATCCAGTTCTCGAGTTCTAGATATAATTTTCTAAGATTATCAATTTGTTCTTCGGAAGCGCCCCAATATCCACGATTTTCTGCTTGAAGCATATTTTTAACTATATCTAGCATTGAAAATCTATTGTTTTCGATCAAAGCATCTTTAATTTCTTCGTTTTCTATATATTGATTATAAGCTTTATCCCACATCCATTGGTCTACAGAATTAGTTGTTGCTGCTAATCCAAGGAAGTTTTCAACTCTTTCTGCGACTTTTTGACCTCCGTGATATTTATGTTTTAACATCGATTTAATCCAACGGGGGTTTAATGAACGAGTAACCACGCTCTCTTTCACACTTTCTTCAATTGGTTTAACCATTATGTCTCTTTTGGTAGTATCGGCGATGTATATGGTTGCTTGCCTTCCACTAAGCTCTTTATAAGCTCTAGCTAATCCTCCAGTAAATTCAAAATAGTGGTCGAGATCGGTTATGTGATATTCAGTAGAATCTCTGACTTGACTCATTATATCAATTTTATTAATATTTTGTAAAAAGGTTTCAGAAATTTTTTCTACTCGTTGATTCTTCATATATGCAAAACTCATACAATTTATATAATCATCTGCTAACTCTTTTTCCTCACCCCAAACACCTGCTGAAATCATTTCTGTAAGGTTGGTATTATACCTACCTGGTGGTGGACCATATACTCTAGCTCCTGGTTGTTCAACGCCTTTTTCTTCCAATTCTACAAGGCTTTTCTTCACGAAATTTTTATCGATTGGTTCATCTAAATTTTGGACTAGCTCTATTGCTTCATTTATTAAATTTAGTATATAAGGAAAGGTGTCCCTAAAGATACCACATATTGTAACTAATACATTGATTCGAGGGTGATTCATCTCTTCGAGAGGTACTACTTCAAGTTCCGTTGTCCAAACTGATCTTTCTTTTTTTGGTCTTACCCCCAAATAATTAAAGATTTGACCTATCGTCTCACCACCAGTTTTCATTGTCTCAAACGCCCACAGTACAACACTTGTTGTCTCTGGATATGAGCCGTGTTCATTTAAATAATTCTCGATTAATTTATCCGTAATAACACCTCCTCTTAGAAACGCGGTAGAGCTTGGGACGAGTCGGGGATCAAACCCATAAGAATTTCTTCCTGTTGGAAATATAGCTGGAGATCGTATTGGATCGCCACCAAGTCCAGGTTCGATATAACCACCCTCCAAACCACGAACCAAATTTTCTACTTCCAATGATTTCTCTATCCTAGTGAGAACATCACCTGCCCATTCTTTTAGCACCTCATATTCTTCTAAGGTTAATCCGTCCTCTTTGAAAGTTTCGCTCGAAGGAGTTGACTTGATTAAAATCTTTAAAAGATAATCCTGCAGGACTTTAGGATGGTCATTATCGACTTTTTCAAGTTTCACAATCAGTTCTCGTAATTGATTGGGGAGTTCAGTAGAATTTTGTAGGATGTATAGCATTAAATCCATCTTTTCTTCTGGCGCATAATCTTTTCCCAATACATGAAGCCCCATAGGAATCACTGCTGTTTTATATTGATATAAAAGATCTTCTAATTCGTTTATGGAGGAAGATTTTAGATTTAAATTTTCAGCCATATCGGAGATTTCTTTTCCTAATTTCTTGATTTTTTTATCAATTATGGAATTTGTCGCTTCTATTGAACTCGATTCGCTTTCTTTTTGATAATCTGAAATCATTAGTTCTAATTGGGCTAGTTCCTGGTAAAGTTCAGAATTTTTAAAAGTGGGGGTTGCGTGATTCACAATCACGGCATTTCCTCTTCTTTTTGCGATAGCAGATTCGCTAGTGTTTGTTACATGGTAATAATACAAGTTGGGAAGAGAACCTAATAAATTAATGCAATAATCCTCTGGTCCACCCGAGGTTTGCTTTCCAGGAAGAAATTCAACTGTTCCATGGGTTCCGAAGTGAATTACTGCATCAACTTTTAGAACTTGCTCAAGATAACGATAAAAAGCGACATACTGGTGATGAGGAGGTAATTCTTTATCGTGATAATCATTGGAATCTCCTGAAACCATACTTCTTGCGGGTTGCAAAGCAATATAGAGAATTGACGTTCTGGATGGCTCGTGAAGCAGACAAAACGATGCCAGAGATCGTGGTAGAGGCAATCAAGGAGAAATATGAACGGTATCCTTCAGAGAAAAAACAGAAGATTGCCCTTCTAATGAAGACTAACTCCTTAATCAAAGGGATTTTGGCGAGGAGCTAAGGATAGAGTCGCGCGCATACCTGAGCACGTTAGGACAATTGGAGAGGTCGTAAATGGTTAAGACCATCGGTT
>JBHLMB010000579.1:0-2721 GCA_048938565.1 Promethearchaeota archaeon
TTTATTGAAAAAATACTTTTCACTTCCAGAAGAGCAACAAAAAGAAGAGATTGATTTGAATGATTTATTTGACGAATCTCCTATCTTACAGAAATTAAAAAATATGAACGAATACCACATTGTAAGAGATATAGTGAAAATATTTCGTCCAGATTACGAGATTCGCATTGGTCTAAATAAAATTCCAATATCTATTGTATCATCAAGAAAAATTGCTTTTGAACTTGAAGATGAAATATTAAGTGATCTAACTCCTAATAGAATGACCTATCCTCTCGAAGATTTAAAATCCGTTCTTCAATTGACTGATAAAGATACAATAAAACACATTCTTAAAATTATAAAGGAAAAAAAGTTAACAAAAATTCCATTTATGTTTACTAGCGACAAAATCTGGAGAGTTTCTGAAAAAAAAGAAAAAGAAGAACAAGATGAGAAAAACAGAGATACTTCTAAAATAATGTCATATTTACTCAAATGTTTTGAGGATCCTGACGCTATAAGGCGAAAAGAAGGAGATCCACAAATTCAACAACTTGCTCACTACATCTTGGGGAAATGTTCCGCATCAGAAAATATGATAACCTTAATAGATGTTGGTGCAGGACGAGGCGATTTATTGATAGCTATTAAAAAAAGCGGTATATTAAAGAAAATCAGTTATATTCCGATTGAAATAGATGAGAAAAAATGGCCAGATATTTCAAGTCTTTGTAATGATATAGAAGGTTTAAAATTTTCTCCTCCGTTTAGGGATATCAACGATATTAGAGGGGCGGATTTAATATTTTTTGTTAATGTATTCCACGAATTAGGTTTAGAAGAACGAATTGATTATCTATTTAAATGTTTTAAGTTGATACAAAATCGAGGACAAATAATAGTCCATGAAGTAACTATTCTCACTGAATTAGAAAGCAACTTCTTAATGTGGGATGCTGACGATTTTAAATTGATATTATCTAAGATTAATTCAGAAATTAAAGTTTATCCAGCAAAAACATATACTCGTCCAAATGGTTGGCCATTACAAACAATTTCTATTAAATATTCCGGAGAAGAAATTATTTCTAAGGAAGAAATCCGTATGTCAGTTATTAATTCCCTCATGGAAATGAAAAAAAAATGGTTGAATTATCCAAAAACTGCAGAATTTTCAAAAATAAAAACAAAAGAAATGAAAAATGAAACTGAGGCATTTATTATGGCTCAAAACCTTAATATAGACTTATGGATTGATAAATATACATCTATAAATCAAGATGAAAAGTTAAAAGGGGAAAAAACTCTTAAAAAGAATGATGAAATTAAGGAAACTACTCCAAAAAATTTTGTAATTAATGAAAAGATGAAAATTATTATTTATTCCATCTACAAAAAATTTTCTCATAATCTTTATAAAGAAATTGAGAGAAGTGATTTTCATATATTTAATATGGATCCCGAAATATTAAATCAAACATTAATCTTGATGTATAATCTCAATATGTTGTCAAAAAATACTAAACCGGACGAGTTTTTAATAGGTCAGAAAAAGTTAATATGTATCAACAAATTTGGTTTAGATACTAGATTTATAAAATATATCAATCATAACTTTATATTCAATGAGGATTAGTTTATCAGTATTCACTATGTATGTAGAAATTTTTGAAGTCAAAAGACAATTTGATTTACACTAAAGAGGATTTACAACTTGATAGAAAGAAATAGCATTAAAGAAGAAAAAAAGGTAGTAAAGGTTGTATTGAGCGGGTGTGGGTGGTGGGCGAGAAATAGAACGATTTTTCCTTATATGGCCGAGAATCCTACTAAGATCCAAATAATTGATATCATAGATTTAATTGGGGGTCAAAAAGAGTACGAAGATATTCGTAATGATCTAATCGCAATTAATGAAAGAAGAAATTTAGAAAAAAGTATTACAAAAGAAGAATTTGTTAAAATTGGATTCCACGATAATACAGAGCCTAAAAGCGCCTTCCATGAATGTTATGAAGAAAAAGATGAATTTTATGTATTAAAACAAAGAATTTATAAAAAGGATGTAAAAAGATTGATTGAATTTTTTGATAATCAAACAAACATCGAGTTTAGATTGGTAAAAGAAAAAATTAATATCCCTACCTTTCAAGGTAATAAAAAGTTTTCAGATTATTTGGAGAAAGTAGCAAATGGTGAAATTGAAAAAGCCGACGCAATAATAATCAATACGCCAAATTCCAGACATTTTGGAGTTGCTAGTGAAGCTTTAAGACAAAATATGCATGTGTATGCTGAGCGGCCCATTAGCTCTTCACGACATTATATTGGAGAATTAGTTGAATTAGCAAGAGATAATAGATTACTTTACACCGGAGTACAACGGAGATTAGAAGATACCTTCAAATACATGTATTATGTTGTCAGAAACCAGGTTAATTTTGGTACATTATCCCGCATTAACATCATTTTATATTCTGGACGTGAACTTGATGATTGGCGAAAGAATTTTGAATTAGTTGGTGGGGGAATAATTATAGATGAGGGTTATCATCTATTAGATGCTGCATGCTGGATTTATTCGGCTTCATATGATTCTGACTTTAAGTCAATATCTAAAAGTGATGTAAATCTTGAATTAGATATTAATTACGATTTATTTCCTGAGTTAAAAGAAGAAGAATCAAGAAGTGGAAAGATTGAAACTTCAGCAAAAGGAAGGATTAAATTGCCAAATAA
>JBHLMB010000580.1:0-2716 GCA_048938565.1 Promethearchaeota archaeon
ATGGAAATTAATTCATTAAGGTTCATTATACTTCAAGATTTTTTTTATTCCTAATAATATGGTTTAAAAATTAACTACTAAATCAAGTAAATAATAGAAAAAAAAACATTTAAATTCATCATTAAAAATTCAAAATTTAGGCATTAAATGCATATTTGATTCCTTGTTTCTCAGTAAAATTAGCCAAAATGTGTTCTATGGAGAGCTTCGCTTTTCAATCATTCAAATATGAAAAAGATAAGTAGGTTTTGAGTGACGGAACCAAACTACAAATGAGAATATATTTTATACTTCTAATATAAAACACGGATTCAATCGCATAATAAATCAAATTAATCAATAATTTCTCTTATTGCTTATATTTTTTAACCTTAAATGGTTTGTCATTTTTATATATTAAAAAACAAGTATATGGGATTTTTTTATGAGAAACCAATAAATTCTAATACTCATATTATTAATTTGTTAATTAAACAGATAAACCTAAAATAAAAAAATCAAGGAAACAGTGTTACTCGTGCTTGACGAATCGAGAAAAAAGAGATATAAGCAAAAATTGGAAAGATTGGGAGAATATAATCGTCTTTTCAAAAATTGGTTTAGTGGTTGGAAATTATCCGATTTAGAACAGCAACACGATTTTGAAAAAATCTTCGCCATTTACCACTCAATACAGCTAATTATTGAGGTAATGACTGATATAATTGCAATGATGTTAAAGGATTTATCACTCATCGTTGAGGACAATTACACTAATTTTGAAAAACTCTTTAAAAAAAATATAATTTCAAACGATTTATTCCAAGGATTAAAGAAATTAAACGGATTGCGGAATAGAATAGTTCATGATTACAATGGAATTATTGATGAAGTAGTTTGGGCTTCAATGGAAGAAAATAATAAATATATAGATGAATTTGAATCGATCGTGAAAAAATGGTTGGATCAGAAAGCATAGAACATGTTAAAGGGATGATCGATCGGGTAAAGGAAGACTTTAGCTTTATTAAGATAAATCCTAACATATTAGGAATAATTTTATATGGTTCAAGGATTTATGGGGATTCTCATCTAAAAAGCGATATAGATATTTGCGTTGTTTCCACTTACGAAAAAATCGTCGATGCTTATAATTTTATTATCGAAAATACTAATCACAATAATGAAATCTACGACATTCGATTCTTCAATGAGCTTCCGCTTGTCATCCAAGGAGAAATAATGGAAAATGGAATAATAGCGATTTCAAATGATATATATGAATTGCACGAGTATTTTTTTAACTATCGAAAGATGTACGATGATTGGAAATTCAAGATCAAACATTTATTTCAGTCAAGTTCGTTTTAAAATCACCTTTTTATCATGACTTCCAACCCATGTATCTCAACTAACCTATTTAATAGTTGCTCCTATAATTTGTAGGAATCTCTCATGATTCATGATAGAATTTTAAGATCAAAAGCAATGATTTGCTACTTTCGTTTTTTCTTCTCTAGCAAAAAACTAAGATTGATTGAAATCAATACTATTAAATTATGATTATTTGAGGAAATTAACTTTTCTTTCTTTTTCTCACTTTTTACGGTCCTAATGATTTTATTTGCACTTTTCGGGTAATTTAATCTCTTAATTTCGTCGAAATCTTCTTTTAAGTAATTTTTCTTAGAAATTTTTTTGTTTCCTGCTTTGAGCTCCTAGTTTCCTTTTTTTAAATTACTCAAGTATTTCTTATTCATAATCTTGACTTTTAAGATATTTTTTCCAAAATTTTATTAGCGCCTTGCGTTCTTTGGATTGTATGATTGATGTATTTGATGAATTAATAGGAAAAGAAAAGTTTACCTTTTTAGTAGGTGCTGGAATCTTACTGGAAAAATCATCTAATCTACCCTCAGCGAAACAGATTTTATATCACTTTTTTTCAATCATTCAAATATGAAATTAAGCTTTATCGATCATTTAAATAGAAATAATCCTTCTAACTAATGATCCAACAGAAAAAAATTATCATTTTAATGCAAATCTTTCAATTTTTTAGAGGATGATGAAGATGGAAATTCCGAAAAAGGCTAAAGATATTTTTAAAGAGGGCGAGGAATTAATAGAAAAACAAGAATATGAGGAAGCCTTAAAAAAATTCGAACAGGCTTTAAAAATTGCCCCTCGTTTCTCAGACGCCATGAGTTACGCTGCAATTGCTCATTTTAGATTGAAAAATAAATACCTTTCAGGAGAGGAGGCGTTTAATATGGCCCGTAAAGCCTGGGAATCAAACAAGAGCTCTCCAATAACGCTTAATAACATGGGAATTGCTTATTTAATACATCATAAAGATTTAGATAAGAGTAAGGATTATTATCTTAAAGCAGTCCAGGCGGATATAAAATATTATAAAGCGTGGGCTAATTTGGGCCTAATTCATACAGCTAAAAAAGATTATGAATCGTCAATCAAATGTTACAAGGTTGCTCTTGGTTTGAAACCATCCAATGTGCAAATACTAAATTTTCTTGGAAATTCCTATCGATTTAATGATAATCCTGATATGGCAATTTTAATATACATGAAAGCTCTGGGAATTGATCCAAATCATGCAGCATCATCAACGAACCTTAGATTGGCGCATTTTCAGAAAAAAGACTACGAGGGAGCGATTAACTTTTTTGATCTAATGATAAAAATACGCCCTGAAAATATAATGATGCACCTCAAT
>JBHLMB010000581.1:0-2715 GCA_048938565.1 Promethearchaeota archaeon
GGGATGTTCGGGAAATTCATTTCTTTATTTCACGGATAAAGTACGCAAGAAATGCTTCTTCGATATTGCAATCAAACCATTAATCCAATATGTTTCAAACGCTATATTTAATCCCTCCTGTGGAGATCTGACGAGATTACCTTTTAGAAAGGAGTCGTTTGATTTTATAAGCGCCCTCGATGTGTTAGAGCATGTTTTTAACGATAAATTAGCCATATCCGAAATCAGTAGAATATTAAAAGACCGAGGTGTCGTGCTAGTTACTATTCCCCATAGTATGAAAAATTTTTCTAAACAGGACGAAATAATTGGGCACTATCGGCGTTATGAACTAGACCAAATCGTAGAAATGTTTAAAGAGAACGGTCTAAAACCTTTCAAAACCTTTGGCGTCTATGGACAATTAATGAGAATAGAAAAGATTCAATCTAAAGATCCTGAGAAACTCGAAGACAATCTCACGAAATTAAGGATGAAATACGATTCAAATCTCTTATTTCAAAAGATTTGGCGAGTTTTCGTATGGATAGCCGCTAAAGTGATGAGAATTGATGTCAAACACCAACCACTTGATAAAATAATGAATATTGGCATTGCGTTTCAAAAACAATGATTAATTTCTCAAGATTCTTCGTTTTTCATTTTTTCAAAAAGAGTTTTATATTCGTTAATATATTTTTCATCTTGCGTTTCGTTTATTTTTTTTAACAAGTCAATAGATCTGTTAACCAATGCTGTTCTTTTCTTTATTCTTTCTAAAAACAATTGCTTTTTGTTTTGAATTTCTTTAACTTCAATTTCCATATCCTTTATAGAACCTTCTAATTCGTCCTTCCACGAGTTAACTCCTTGAGAAAGTTCTTGTTTTAATTTCACCAGTTTAACGCAATTGTCACAAACGGTTTGGTCTTGCTTTGCCATAAATGGGTTCTTGCATTTACTACAGGCTTTTAATTCTCCAAGCAATTTCCCGTTTTTTTCGTTATTAGACATTTGACTTGTTGAATCCTTTTAGATGCTATACTAAAGTGATAACTACCAAGTATTATATTTTTATGGTATTTCATTCAATTTTAGAAAAATTAATAGATTTCAACATATTAGATTAGATATAACTATCAAATTAATTTCGAGTGATTTCAATGAGTAAAGGCCTAAAATTGCTTCGTCTTGAATATCTTTTTTCAGTTCTCGTACCCTGCTTGATTGCAATATATTTAAATGATTACGATATTTCTAACAACTTGTATCTACTAGCTGGTTTTGGATTTTACGCAATCACAGGGAATACACTAAATGACATGATCGATATGAAAGATCCTGATGAGAAAGAAACCCTCGAAAGAGTCAAGGGATATGGTCGCAAGGAGATTGGTACTTTAGCCATTGCGTCATTTTTTTTAGGAACAAGCTGTTTTATGTACGAGATATTAGAGAAACCCGTGTTAGGTATTTATTTAATTATAATCGTGGTTTTAGTAATTGTTTATTGTCTATTTAAAAAACTAGTCGTTCTCAATCACATTATATTAGGTGTAAGTCATATATTTCTTCCGTATTTTATGATAAAGATTAATGCTGGAGATGCTGTTTTGAATGGGATTTTACCTGAAATAACGGTTTTTGAGTGGTTAATGCTTGCTTGCGTGGCGTCTGTGGCCTACACGGGACAAATGCTGCATGAAATGATTGATGGTGATAGTTTAGCGAGATTACCTCCAAAAACAGCACAAATAGTCATTTGGATTTCAGCAATACTTTCTCTTATAATTGGTATATTATCGCTAATTATCACATTGGAAATGTGGTTCATATCATTTATTATATTTCCAATAGGAATAATGTATATTTTTAGAATGCCAAGAGAGGATATACAAGGGTGGACTTCGTTAAAAGATATAGGTATAATGCTTGGGAATTTCCTCTTTGTTTATATATTAATTATAATACTTGGGAATTAGATTTATAAAAAAATGCCTTTAATCAAGGTATTCCAAGAAATACAAAATGAAATTACTTCCTTTTGAATAGTCTCTTATGAAGGATTATTCCTTGCTAGTGAATTATAAATAACCTCTGAATTTTTTCAAGCATTTCCTGTATGTCAAATGGTTTCTCAATAAATAATACTGCCCCGACTGAGAGAGCCTCTTCTTTTATTGAGATATCAGCACTTGCAAAAATTATCTTGCTATGGTTATTCAGCTTTAAGATTTCTTTAGTTGCTTCTATTCCATTTTTCAATGGCATTCTATGGTCCATTATTATTATTTCGGGTTTCTCTCTAAATTTTTTATATTTTTCAACAGCCTCTACTCCATTATTAGCGAAGTCAATAATTTCATAATCTTTAGAGGCAAATAACATACGATACAACTTTTGAAGCGACAAATCATCTTCCACGATGAAAATAGATATTATATTTAAACACCACTTCCAATTCTAAATTTTCATTATTTTATTGCATTTTTTTATCATATTTACTAAAAAAATATAAATAATAACCTGTGGAGCATGCGAAATATACATTTTCGTTATAAAGGCATATCTTATAGCATTCTTATCCTGAATCTTAAAATCCCATCTGTTAGATCAAGCAATCTCAAACGATTTTCTAGAACAAAAACAAATCTAGGTATTTATATTTTATTGTTCAAAAGATATTTACTTTTAATATATTCTTTTTTAATTGATTAATGTTTGTCATTTAAAATT
>JBHLMB010000582.1:0-2709 GCA_048938565.1 Promethearchaeota archaeon
TCAATATGTCAGAGACCTTGAATATTGATAATACTGTAGAGCGAGTCTTACCAGTTATATTACTCCAAGCAACAAATAGTTTTAGATTTCTTTTGCTAATATTGTCTGCGTAAGTATCTAATTCAATCATTTCCACGGCAGGAATGCTTATGTCAACCCTTTTATTTATCATTTTTGCTAAGGCGTTAGCAGCATTACCTGCACCTATATTACCTACTTCTTTAAGTGCATCTTTCTGTTGTTCAGTCAATATAATGGATTGTTCTGGTAATGGTTTTGCGGCAATTACTAGCTCGTCCTCAATACCTAACGATTTGAATAGATTATCAAGAGAGTCAATGTCAGGAATGAAGAAAAAGTATCCATTTAGTTCCAAATCAACGACTTTCATTGCGGTCTTGATGAGAACCATGTATTCTGATAAGGCACTGACTTCTTGTGCTAGAAATGTCCCTAATTCGCCTGTCTTGCTCATGGTAAATTCCGGAACCTCTATCGATATTCTTTGTTCCATAAGGTCCGCTAACGAGGAGGCATAATGGCCAGCGAGAATATTGCCCACCTCAACAACCGTAGATACGGCAAAATCGTCCAAATCTTTCTTTTCTTTCACTTTCTTTGGATCAATGCTTGATTCATTCCCCGCCAAGTCCTTCACGAGAGTCATGAGAGGTTTCAAGTCAAATACCTGTAATATTGTTGATTGAGATGGTTGTTTGATATGACTGAAAATACCACATACTATCTCGTTTTTACCTCCAAATTGTTTGTGAAGATCCTGAAACGAAATAATACCTACATCAGTTAGGTCAACATCAATTCTTTTGTTGATTAATCTCGATAAAGCTGTTATGGCATTTCCCGATCCAATATTCCCTATTTCTTTCAAAGCGTCTTGTTGGTTTTTCGTAAGTTCAACATATCCATCTTTGGATGTAATAGTTTTTTTTATTCCTTCTTTAGCAACTTGTTCGGATTTTTTTGTTTTTACTTTTGATGGAGTTTTTGCAACTGCAGGTGTTTTTGGTGTGCTCTTTTTTGTTAAATCTATGTCCGAAACGATTTGAGGACTCTGAACCTCTATTTTTGGTAATGATGCTGGAATAAGTCGTTCCTTCCTTGCTTTAGAAGTATCTATAACTTCGTGATATTCACCAAGCGTCGTGAATATAGCTTCTAAATCAAGGATGATGCAAGTTTGATTGTCTTGCTTCCCTATTCCCTTAATGAATTTCCAGTCTATATCTGTTTTTATGATCGAAGATTGCGATTCAAAGACCTTGCTTGGTAATTTCCTTATAGATTCGACGGAGTCAACTAAGAATCCGATGTTTAATGCTTTAAATTCTAATAATACAAAGCGAGAATCGCTGTTGATCTTGAATTGATCAAAGTTTTCAGGGTATAAAACATGTTTTAGTGAAATAATCGTGTAAATATCCCCTCGAACATCTATTATTCCAACTATATGCATTTCTGATAAAGGAATTGGAACAATAAACATTTCAGGTACTTGAATTTCTTTTATTTCTTCCATTTCTAAAAAGAATATTTCATTATCAATCTTTATTTCAACGAGAGTGAGATAATCCAAAAGTTCAGATTCAGTCATTTTTCAAAACCTCATATTTATCATTTTCTCTAAATATTTTTTTTTAGCATTATACCCTTCCATATTAGTTCGCTTTCTGACTCGTCATAGGCGTATTCTGAAAAAAAGCCTGGCTTTTTAACTATAACAACTTGACCTCCTTCAGTATTTTGGTAAATATAATCTAAAAGGTCATCCAAGTTAGTAAAGTTGAATCCCGCAACATTTAATTCCGTATTATCGACTATTAATAAATCAATTCCATTAAATGGTGCCAGATCATCAAATAATTCCACCCATAATTCTGGCATTATTTCCTTTTTATTTATAACAATAGGTTGGTCGATAGGTATATCCCGATAGGACTTATTTGGAGCAAAAAGTATTCGATCAGGATTTTTTTTCTTTTCTGTAGAAAATTCTATAATATTTGACTTGGTAGCTTCGTAATTTTTGATATCTAACACTTCAAAACAAGATATAAATATCGTTTTTTTATCTTGAGTTTCTACAATAAGATCAACGATGTTTTCCTTTTTGTCTAGATTCATTTGGATTGATTTAGCGCTTATATCCCTGCTATATTTTAAATATTGGTACAATCTCCATTTTACAGCAATTTTTAAATTTATCTCCTTACTTATGAATACCTTATATATCAATTGAAGCTGGTCTTTTGTTAGATTTGATATGTCTGCCCTGTCTTTTTTTTGATTATCGAATCCGATGAAATCGGTAATACTTTTTCCTTTAAAGCTTCCTAAAAGGTTATCTAGCTCGTATTGAGTTAATTTTGGTGCGATAAAATCGAGTAAATATATAATCCTTTTTTTAGATTTATCCTGTAAGGTGTTATAATATTGGACATTCATTTTCTTATTCTCTAAACTTTTTTCCGTATTTTAATTATCCATAGAAATATGATTCTAATTCTGAGATTTTAACTTCCTTTCCAGTCAAGTTTTTAAGGTAATACATGATTTCCCGTTCTTGATATGGAAGTATAGTTTTTATCGTGAATGATATGGTATTGATAGCTTCTTCAGTGTTTTTTTCTAGTTTATGTTCAACATTAGAATTTAATAGCTTGAAGGATTCGGGAAAAGTATCCATAATAT
>JBHLMB010000583.1:0-2702 GCA_048938565.1 Promethearchaeota archaeon
TCCGATCTGGATTTTTAAATAAATTTCTTGTAATTGTCGTTAATTCTGGATCAATTTGAAGGTTGGAATCCTGCAAAGATTCGAATGGAATATACGATAAATACTCAAGTTGTTCTCCCGCGCTTTTAAGATCCTCTGATTTGTACAAATCAATAATCTTTTTCTGAATCGAGGCAAAAATATTGTCAAGATATTTGCTATTTATCAATTTATTGCTTATATACTCAATGACCTCTGAACCAATTTCAGTTTTTAGCGAGTCAGCTAAATTATTGTTGTCATATACGACCTTGGTGATACTAGTATGGATAGCTTCAATATCGCTAGATCCTTGAATTTGGCAAGTTGTAATATCTACTAGACCTCGTTGAAGTTGTTCATAAATGCCAAGATCAAACCACACGGGTTCGGACTCTGGTTGAGAAACCAAAGGACCCTGAATCCTGTAGTCTACATTACATTCTTTATTAATTTGATAAGTATAGGTTGAAATCCACGGTACATAATTGTTAGGTAGAAGTTTTTCAAGATGAAATTTTACAATATTAAAATTCCTATCAAGAGTATTTGCACCGCAACTCCCCGCACCAAGCACGACGCATCCTCCGTGACGCATGGAAAAGTTATCTTGCAAGCGTCGGTGTAAATGCCCGTGTAAAATGGTTCTAAAATTCTCTTTTCTCAATCGAGTGAGGAGTGCGTCATAATTTGACACAAAAGCTCTATCGTCCTTTTCTGGAACAACATGATGATGTAAAATAGCGATTTTGTACTGATACTTATCAAGATTTATAGATGATAAGGACGATAACAGTTCTTCTAGTTGTGTCTCATTCAATTTAGAATAATTCTCTAATTCTTTATCAAAAATTGATTTAGTAAAGTCATTTGGATCGTTGTTGTCTGGTTTATATGCCGTATACAAACTTGAATTCAAGCCAAGCACTAAAAGAGAGTTCTCATCTATCCTCTTTACAACATGAGGGGCTTTCAAGTATTGTTCATAGGTCAATTCTTTATCAACAATCTCTAATTTTTTTAGAAAGTTGAAATAATTGAGAAACCTATTTTTATGTTTCAACACTTTTTTTCCTCGTCTCCATTGCAAGTCATGATTTCCAGGGACAATCACGATATTTCCAGAATTTAATTTTTTTTCTAACAATTCAATTTTGGAAAAGAAATCGCACGCCTTGTTAAACTCTGTTTTTGAGGCAAAAGAGCTAATATCTCCAGATACGAGGACTACATCTGGCGTTAAACCGTCATTTTCAAGCTTTTCTTGTATTGCTTTCCAATATTGACTTACGAGCGCATCATATCCATATTTCATTCCAAATTGGCCGAAATGTAAGTCAGAAAGGTGTAAGATTTTTAGTTCTTTATTATTAATAATAAATCAACATCTGTCTTTTAACTAATACATTATTGTCAATCCATAAATATTAATTTTACGGCGATCTTTATTTGATTTAAAGGAAAACTTGATCAGGCATTCAATTGCTCTCTGAATTTTATTTTCAATACCATTTTTTATAGTGCACGATTTCTTTTCCATTCCTAGCACATTTTTTAGAAGATATTTAATCCAAAATGCAATTTTGTCAATCGTGTTATATCAGATTCTTTGATTCAGCCTGCGGAAAAGCCTTGTTTTTGACAACATGGCGCGCTCGTTACCTTTTTCGCGTTTGAAATGTAGTGCCCGAATGCCCATAGCGCTCTATCTACCTCCCTAGTGCTTGCGTCCAACCCCTTTCTAAAGTTTTCAAACATTTGGACGAAGTCCCCAAAATATTTCTTTCTCGTCCCGATGCGATTTGATTTTAAATAAGGGCGCGTGGATTCTTTCGAATCGTCAAGGAAGTCCAGCGCTCTCACAACGAAAAGATCCAGAATGGGAAACCTATCGTCGAGAAAATGGAGGTACGTCGTGGCGTATATCAATCCAAACCGAACTTTCATCATTCGCTTCTCGCCCTTACCCTTGCTCCATCGATTGTATTTCTTATCCGCGAGCTCATCCACGAGGGCGTAGATATCTTCAATTGACTCGCTTTTAACGGCATTTTCATGATCGTTAAAGCGCTCGTGGAGGTTCGTCCATACATAATGCGCCACGGGAGGTCCTTCTTTCCACCTCCCCGTGAACCGATAGGTACAATTGCACCCTTCGATCTCGAAATCACCCTCGCGCCTCTTGCCATCGACTTTCTTGGAGGCGCTCAAGCAATTCGGAACCTTCCAGGCGCCCATGCGGTTAATGGTTTCGACCAAGTTCTTTTTGGCAGCAACGTTCCTTTTAATCTCGCGATACAAGCAATCGCACACGGTCGTGTAATCGTTGTACCTGGCAGACCAAAATTTCACGAACTCGTTTTTATCGCACCCAATTTCCCGCACTATAAATAGCTTCACGCTCCCTGCAACCTCCATTTACTCATATACTTACATCATTTCAAGTTTTCTTGTTTTGAATCACAATTATTAATAGGACGACCTTAGCGTTCTCCGGATCGGAGTTTTACAATAAAATCTAGATCTAATTGGCTGAATTTAAATCTGCTCTTTTCGAGTTGTACAAGATGTTACTCTGTGAAAGTGCAGATATATATCGTAATAATCATAAAAATTTAAATAAAAGATCTTAAAATTTAAATACAATAAGATAAAAAATCGAATTTATTGAATGTACAAATGTA
>JBHLMB010000584.1:0-2699 GCA_048938565.1 Promethearchaeota archaeon
ATTTTTATCTACAGTGGGTTTCAGAGTTATTTGAAATAAAGCAAAAATATCAGTTGAATCTTCAGGATTAAAATTAATAGATAAATCAATGATCCCTTCCTCTATTAATCTATTTAAACGACGTCTAACTGTATTTGAAGTACTACTTATCTCTTCAGCTATCTCAGCTATTGGTTTACGAGAATCATTATGTAAAGAACGGATGATTTCTAAATCTAATTTATCAAAATTCATGGTTCGGGACTTAGGAACAATGTAAGGAACTGGTGATGTATACTGTACACCTGAAAGTAATCCTACTTTTGGAGATTGAATTTCAATAATCTGAGATACATAAGATGTGTATTCATCGAGATGATGAATATTTTCTAACATTGCTCCAATATAAACGTAATTTCTACTAGATAAAATTATTTGCCACGTGTTATCATGGTTTCCTAATTCTATTATTGCTTTATCAATCTCTTGAGAATGACTTTGACCAAAAATGAACACATAAATTGCATTAATCGCGTATGGTTTTAAACTTGCAGTGAATTTCTGTATTATCTTAAGATCTATAAGGCCTTGAACTCGTTTATAAATTGCATTTACAGATAAACCTAAATAGTCTGAAATCTCTCTATATGTTAATCTTGAATTATTCATTAAAAGTAAAATAATCTTAAGATCGCTTTCATCCATATATAAAAGAAATAAGAGAAAAAATAATATATTTTTAGTTATTATTGATAAACTATGAAAATTGTTAGAATAAATCTTGAGAATGAAGAGATCAATTTTGAGGAAATTAGTCCAAATTCAAATTATTTCTTATTAGGAGCGAGAGGTTTAACTTCTCAGATTATTCATGATGAAGTACCCCCGTTATGTGATCCTCTAAGTAGTGAAAACAAATTGATTTTAGCTAACGGTCTTTTAGCTGGAAGTCCATTTCCATGTTCTGCTCGTACATCGGTAGGAGCTAAGAGTCCCTTAACTAAAGGAATAAAAGAAGCTAATGTTGGGGGAAGACCTGCTATGATACTTGCAAGACATGGCATTAGAGCAATAATCTTAGAAAAGATTTCACCATCGTTAAAGATTATCGTAATAGATGATGATGAAATAAATTTGTACCCCGCCCATGAATATATCAATTTAGGTAATTACGAGTTACATTCTAAATTAAAAGAAAAATACAGTAAAAACATAGCGATTTACTCAATTGGCCCTGCAGGTGAATATATGATGAAATCAGCAACAGTGGGAGCAAACGACTTAGAAGGGTTTCCTAGTAGACATGCAGCTCGGGGAGGATTAGGTGCTGTTATGGGATCTAAGAAAATTAAAGCGATTATAATTAAACCTCCAAAAATATCAAAAGTTGACATGCATGATTTGAAGGATTTCAGAAAAGTTTCAAGTCCATTTGCTAAAAACTTAGCTGAAACAAAGACAACATTTTCAACATTTGGAACCCCACTTATGATGAAAGCTATGAGTAGTTATGGAGGAATACCAACACAGAATTTTAGAAGCGGTTCATTTGAAAAGATTGATAATATTTCAGGAGAATCTCTACATGAACTTGTTATTGCGAGAGGTGGGCAAAAAAGATTAGCTTGTTCACCAACTTGCGTAATTAAATGCTCAAATTTAGTAGTCGATGAGAATGGTAATCATATAACCTCAAGTCTTGAATATGAAACTATGGCATTAAATGGAACTAATTTGCTAATTGATGATTTAGACAGTTTAGCTAAGATAGATCATTTATGTGATGATTTAGGTATTGATACAATAGAATTTGGTGGAACTGTAGGTGTTGCAATGGACTGTGGGAAAGTAGAGTGGGGAGATGCTACAAGTGTTTTTGAAATTTTAGATAAAGAAATTCGTAATAATACTGAACGAGGTCAATTATTTGGGAACGGTGTTAAAAATATTGGAGAAAAACTTAGTACTAAACGGATACCACAAATAAAAGGACAGGGAATTTCTGCTTATGATTGTAGAGTTTTCAAAGCGATGGGAGTAACCTATGCTACTTCACCAATGGGTGCTGATCATACAGCTGGAGCAGCTATTGCTGGAAGGGTTCCAAGTCAACATAAAGATTATGGTGAATTAACAAAAAACGAGAAAAAGCTGGATTTATCATTTGAATTACAGATTTATACCACAATAATGGATTCTATGGGTTGTTGCTACTTTATTGGACCTAGTTATGAAAATGTAGAGATAATTTCAAAAGCAGTTAATGCTATGTATAATTTAAATTTGAAAAAGGAAGATATTATCAATTTAGGTATTAAAATTATAAAAACTGAACTAAGTTTCAATGAAAAAGCAGGAATCTCTCAGAATAATAATGACGTTCCAGAATTTTTCAGAGTAGAGTCTTCTGAACCAACAAAATTAAGATATACATTTGAGAAATCTGAGTTAAGCAATTTTTGGAAAAGATTGGATCATTACACCTTCTAACCAATTCCAAAATCTAATTTTAAATTTATTTATATAATAGTTAGGATCTAAATAATAAGGAACACAACATTTAAATAGTTAGGCACCTAACTATTATTTAAAAAATAATATAATTAAAATCATTTAAATGGAGTTTCTATATGAATGTGATAGTGATATCAGGTACACCAAGGAAAAATGGGAATAGTGAAATTCTTCTAAGATATGCTCTTAAACCTTTTGAAGAAGAC
>JBHLMB010000585.1:0-2690 GCA_048938565.1 Promethearchaeota archaeon
TTCGCAAACTCGACTTGATGTGGATTTAACAACTGGAAAGATCTCCGTAAGCGTGCTTTCGAAAGAATTTTGCCGGGACTGGATCGGAGGTTATGGTTTTGGTGCGAAAGTATTATGGGACGAATTAAAACCAGGGATTGATCCTTTAGGTCCTGATAACGTGTTTGTATACGCTCAAGGCCCTTTTCCAACGACTATCCTACCTACTTCTTCTAAATATGGAGTTTTTGCAAAATCTCCATTGACTGGAATGTTTGGAATGGCCATTTCTTCAGGCTCTGTTGGAGCCCAAGCTCGTAGAGCGGGTATCAACATGATAGTTTTCAAGGGAAAGGCACCTGAACCGGTATATTTAGTCGTTGACGACGATGATAGATATTTAGTTCCATGTAAGGATACGCTTTGGGGAAAAGGTACTTGGGAAACGGAAGAAATTCTACGTGAGGAATTTCAAGATCAAAGATTAGCAGTAATGTCTATAGGTCCTGCTGGAGAAAGAATGTCTCGTTTAGGATGCATAACAAATGATAGGAACCGCCAAGCGGGAAGAACGGGCATGGGTGCTATTATGGGTTCTAAGAACCTTAAAGCTGTGGCGTTCCGGGGTACAAAAGGAATAAGCGTTGCCGAACCTGCGGAATTTTATAAACTCGCTAAAAAGTTAATAAAAGTAGCAAATGGTCCTGCAACAGCGAAATATCGCGATTTGGGAACTCCAGCCGGATTAACGAGCTACAATAAGCTTGGAATGATGCCCACCCATAATCATCGCGAGGGTACATGGGAAAAGATAGACGATGGTACCTTTACTGGAGACACATTAAACGAGGATTGGATCGTAAAGAAAGTTGCGTGTTCTCAATGTTCGATTGCTTGTGATCACATTGCGCATGTGCCAAAAACTCATCCACATTGGCCTAATTTGTACTCTTCAATTGATGTTGAGATGTGCTATTCTTATGGTACTAATACTGGCTGTTCTGATTGGCCTACGGTTTTTAAATGTGTTCAACAATGCGACGATCTGGGAATTGACGCAATTTCTGGTGGTGTAACCTGTTCCATGGCATGCGAATTATATGAAGAAGGACTCATTACCAAGGATGACTTAGGATACGAATTGCCCTTTGGATCTACAGTGAATTTATCCAGATTTAACGAAGAGATGATTCTTGGCAAGGGCTTTCCGGGAAAGATATTTGGAGACGGCTGCAAGGCTGCTGGAGAGCGATTAGAAGAAATGGGTCGTAAAAACGCTAGCTATTACGGCATGCAAATCAAGGGTTTAGAGATGCCTGCATTTGACATTCACGGCATGACATCCTTCGCAGTAGGAGAAAGCGTTTCTATAAGAGGAGCGTGCCACCTTAGGAATGGTGCGTACGGCCTAGATGCAAAAGGCACTTTTGATCGATTTGGATACGATAAACCACTCGAGAGAGGAAAGAAAATCAAGGCAACCGAAGACATATACGCAATTGTCGATTCGTACATCATATGCAAGTTTACACGAGGTATTTACGAGAACGACGACGAAATGGCCAAGGTATATGAGCTTGTAACAGGCATTCCCGCAACTGGAGAGTCCATAAACATTAGAGGTGATGCAATCGTAACCCTTTCGAAATGCTTTAACATTCGTGAAGGATGGACGAGAAAAGACGATCATCCCCCCGAAAGATTCTTCAAGCAAGCCCACACGAAAGGTCCCGCAAAAGGATTTACATTAGAAGAGAAAGGATACCAAACAGTTCTTAGCGGCTATTACGAGGCAAGGGGATGGGACAAGGAAACGGGAATTCCCACTGACGAAACCTTGAAAAAGCTAGGAATGGATTTTGTAATCGGAAAACTAGGAGGTAAGAAGTAAATGGCACCTAAAAAGACAAAAAAATTACATCAGTTTATCGTCGTGAATGCCGATCTCTGCACCGGATGCGAGACATGTGAAAGTGTGTGTAGTTTCGTGCACGACGGAAATTTTAATCCTATAAACACTCGAATTCATAGAATAAGAATCGAACCAATTTTAAATGTTGCACTTGCATGTCAGAAATGCGAAGACGCACCGTGCATACGCTCTTGCCCCGAAAAAGCGCTTGATAAGGACGAAGAGGGTTCGATAGTGGTGGATAACGACCTCTGCAATGGATGCGGATTTTGCGTACGTGCCTGCGATTTTGGCGTTATTTCTCTCCATCTTGACTCTCAAAAGGCTCTTGTATGCGATCTTTGCGAGGGCATGAAAGAGGAGTTTATCGATCCCGAAATAGGGAAAAAAGAGCCTCAATGTATTGCGGTCTGTCCCAAGGAAGCCATATCGCTCAAGAATGTCGTTCAGATTGGAGAAGAAACAAGAATTGACGCAGCAAAAAGGCTATTCTCAGAATTAATCGAAGAGACAAAGTAAACACATCCAATTTTTTATTCTTTTTATTTTTTATTTTTTTATTAAGAAGTTCATCAAAGTTAAAAAAAATAGGAAAATTACTATAATTATTTTTTAAATCCAACTATTCCACCAAAAGTATCGGAAAGTAATCTTCCTTCATTGGTTTCAGTAGAAATAAGTGTATAAGAGATTCTATTTGATTTAATTGTTTCTAAGATATCATTTAAACCGTTAAATTGTTCAGAAATTAAAAGTTCTTTAATTAAACATTTTTCCAATAAATTGCGAGTTTCCTCAT